>JBQCFB010000460.1:0-2661 GCA_051959715.1 Pseudolabrys sp. | reverse complement strand
GCCTCGCGCAGGTCGCTTTCGAGCAGCTTGCGGTTCGACAGGGCGGCGTCCATTTCCGCGTCGTAAATGCAGGCGCGGTTGCGGCCTTCATTCTTGGCACGGTAGAGCGCCATGTCGGCGTAGCGCATGATGTCGGCGGCGCCGGCGCAATTGCGGTCGATGACGGCAATGCCGATCGAGGCGCCGATGACGATGTTGTGGCCGTTGACGGAGTAGGGCGCGCAGATCGCCTTGATGATGCGGTTCGCCAGCGCCAGGACGCGCTCCGGCTCCTCGGCGATCTGCGAGATGACGGCGAATTCGTCGCCGCCTAGCCGCGCGACGAGATCACCGCCGCGCAGCGTGTTAGACAGGCGCAGGGTGACGTTGCGGATGAGCTCGTCGCCAATATTGTGGCCGAGCGTGTCGTTGACGTCCTTGAAGTGGTCGAGGTCGATGCAGAACACCGCGGCGTTGCCACCGCCGGCGCGCACCTCGGCGATGGTCGCCTCGAGGCGCTCGCCGAAATAGATGCGGTTGGGCAGCCCGCACAGCGGATCGTGCATGGCGAGGAAGCGCAGGCGGGTCTCGCCGGCGGCAATCGCCGCGGCGGTGCGGCGCATGTAGCGCAGCACGAAGGCGGCGAGCAGGGCGAAGCCGGCGAGCGCGACGGTGATGAAGGGCGCGACGCTGTGGACGATGTCGGAGCCCGGCTGCTTCGGCGTCCAGGCGAGGCGCGCGATTGTCGTACCGTCGGCGGCATGGATGGCGTCGACGAAGTCGGTATCCGTGACGGGCTCGTCGTCGAGCAGGCGCAGATTGGTGAGGCGGAGCTGGCCGGAGAAGCCGGAGAGCAGGTTGGCGTCGATGAACTTCGCCGAGACCATCACCGGGCGGCCCTCGGCCACATCCTGCGCACGCGCGACCGCGGCGGCCGCCACGATCGCCGGACGGCCGTTGAAGCGGCGCAGCATGACGATGCCGTGGCCAGCGCCGTCGACGCTGGCGAGCGTCAGGCCGCTCTTGGCGGCCTTGCCGTCGCCGCGCAGCGCGGCGAGCACCGCCGTCAGGTCGGGCCGGGCGGTATCGAGCCATTGCGAGCCCTTGGTCCGGGTCGGCCCCTTCAGGAAGCGCGGCGTGCCGGCGGCGTCGACCACGATCACTGCGTCATGGTCGGCGACGCTCTCGAACCAGCCGCCGACATTCTGGTCGACCCAGGCCGGATTGTAGGTATCGGCGACGTTGCGCACGGCGCCGTCGGAATGCGCGAGGGCGTCGAGGTCGTGCAGGAGCCGCTCGCCGAAGCGGGCCATGGTGGCGCTGAGCATCTGCCGTTCATGACCGACGGACACCTCGTCGGCGCGCCGCGCCGACGACAGCACCGCCACCACGATGCAGACGATGGCGACCGCGACGATGGCGCCGATCGGCACCACCACGCTCAGCCGCGCGCGATCCCAATGACTATAGGGTCGCTCCTCAGCCCGCCCTGTGCGCGTCGTCGACGCCACGACCATCCCCTAAGTCCTGCCGTGCATTCGCGTTTTCGAGCCTCAGTCTAAAGTGGTAAATCTTGCCACGGGCTTTCACTGCAGGCTTTTTGGGCGGCATTCACACGCGCGGCACGCCAATTCGGGCTGCGCCCTTAATGGCGGGTTAATCGCCGCGTTGCGGGCTCCGTTTTGGAACCCGGAGGGGCGAAACCCGCGTGCTGCGGCGGCGCCGGATGGTTCCCAATTTGTAAAATGGAGGCGGGCAATTTTCCCGCGGTCGGAATGCGCCGTATCGCTGAGCTGGCGATCCAACGTTGCGCGCACGCGACGCGCGCGACTGTCAGCGCAATGACAGATCGGCCGCGGCCGCAAATTGAGAAAATGAGCGGGGCGGCCGGAACTCTGGCCGACCGGATCAGGCGGTCCCGTGCAACCGTCCGGCGAATAGCGGGCGATCCAGGCGGCGAACCGGGTGGGGACAACGCCGCCGCCCGCCGGGCAGGGCTGCTTGAGCGACGGGCGGCGAGGGCGTAGGTGTTCGTCACCGTCCCGCCCGAGGTTCCCATGAGCCCCAGCCCCGACATCGTCACCGCCGCCGTCCTGGTCATCGGCGACGAGATCCTGTCCGGGCGGACCAAGGACAAGAACATCGGCTATATCGCGGATTACTGCACCGCCATCGGCATCGACCTCAAGGAGGTCCGGGTCGTCTCCGACGACGAGGGCGCAATCGTCTCGGCCCTCAACGCGCTGCGCGGCACCTATACCTATGTCTTCACCACCGGCGGCATCGGCCCGACGCACGACGACATCACCGCCGACTGCGTCGCCAGGGCCTTCGGCGTGCCGCTCGACGTCCACCCGGAGGCGGTCGCGATCCTGAAAGAGCGGCTGGCCAAGACCGGCGGCGAGCTCAACGAGGCGCGCCTGCGCATGGCGCGCATCCCGCGCGGCGCCGCGCTGGTCGCCAACAAGGTGTCCGGCGCGCCGGGCTTCTGGACCGGCAACGTCATCACCATGGCCGGCATCCCGTCGGTCATGCAGGCCATGCTCGACGAGGTCGCCCCGAAGCTCAAGACCGGGGCGAAGCTCATGTCCGAGACGATCCGTGCGGACGCCAAGGAGGGCGACATCGGCACGCCGCTCGCGGCGGTCGCCAAGGCGCATCCCGAGACCATCATGGGCAGCT
>JBQCFB010000459.1:0-2372 GCA_051959715.1 Pseudolabrys sp. | reverse complement strand
AAGGTGTCGATCGCGGCGTTCGCGCGTTATCTGGACAATTTTGCGCCGTATTTCCGGGGCGCCCCCACGGCGCGAGCCCGGAATCCAGATGGCTGCACTGAGCTTGTGTTCTGGATTCCGGGTTCGCTCGCTCCGCTCGCGCCCCGGAATGACGGAGAGATAGATGACCATCATCGACGACAGCGCGGCGCGGCGCGCGACCACGGAAATCGCCAGCATCCCGCGCGACGAAGGCGGGCCGGTGTTTCGCGAGCCGTGGGAGGCGCAAGCCTTCGCCATGGCCTTGGCGTTGCACGAGGGTGGCCTGTTCACCTGGAGCGAATGGGCGGCGACGCTCTCCGACGAGATCAAGCGCGCGCAGGCGGCCGGCGATCCCGACACAGGCGAGACCTATTACCGGCACTGGCTGGCGACGCTCGAGCGGCTCGTCGCCGAGAAGGGCGTCGCCACGCGCGACACGCTGCATCGCTATCGCGATGCCTGGGACCGCGCCTGCGACCGCACCCCGCACGGCAAGCCGATCGAATTGCAGCCGACGGATTTCGCCTGAACCTATCCCGTCACCCTGAGGAGCGCGCGCAGCGCGCCTCGAAGGGTCTCTGACTCAGTGGTCCTTCGAGGCACGCGCGCACATGCGCGCGTGCACCTCAGGACGACGGAGAGCTAGAACAATCCCATGCGCTCGCTGGCCATGTAGCCCGAGAGCAGCGCGACGCCGAAGACGACGATCGCCGCGGCGGCGCCGGTTTCCAGCAGGCGCACCAGCACCATGCCGCGTCCCGGCTTCGCCTTGGCGATGCGGCCGGCGAAGGAGCGCGCGCCGACGGCGAGCGTGGCGATGGCCGCCACCGTGATCGCAGTGCCGAGCCCCATGGCGAAAGTCGAGGCGACGCCGATCCAGAACAGCCCCTGCGCCAGCGCAAATACCAGCACGATGATCGCGCCCGAACAGGGGCGCAGGCCCACCGCGATCACCGCCGACAGGGCGCGGCGGAACCAGTGCTTGCCGCCAAGCTCGCTCGGCTCCGGCGCGTGCGCATGACCCCAGGCGGAGGCTTCGTCGGCGTGGTCGTGGTGATGATGGTCGTGCGCATGGTCGTGGTCATGGTGATGATGCGCATGGTCGCGATGGGCGTGACCATGATCGTGATGGTGGTCGTGAGCATGGTGATCGTGATGGGCGTGATCATGCGCCGCCTGCGGCCTGAGCAGGCGCAGCAGCGCCCGCCCCTTCACCCAGAGAAGCCGCAAACCGATCAAGACGATCAGCGAATAGCCGACGATCTCGACGACGCGCACTGTGTCGCCCATCGCCTTGGCGGTGGCGTTGAGCAGCACCGCGGCGATGGCGACGATGACGATCGCGGTCAGCGCCTGAAGGATGGCGGATGCGAACGAGAGAATGATGCCGCGCCGCCAGGTCTCGTCATTGGCGACGAGATAGGACGAGATCACCGCCTTGCCGTGGCCGGGGCCGGCGGCGTGGAAGATGCCGTAGAGAAACGAGATGCCGAGCAGCGTCCAGCCGGCGCTGCCGTCGGCCTTGGCGGCGCGGATCGTGCCCGACAGCAGCCGATAGAACTCCGCCTGCTTCTCGAGGATGTAGCCGGTAAGGCCGCCGACCGGCGGCGCCGCGGCCGCGCCGCGCGGCATGCCGAAGGGCTGCGCCAGCGCCGCATCGGCCAGTACGAGAACAAACACGGCGGCCGCAGCAACCAGCACGCAGCGCGCCAAGGGCGACATCGGTCGCGTCATAAGAGAAGTCCCAAGCCGCCGCCCCCGCGGAAGCCTCACGGACAGTGTACCAGAAGCTTGTTGGCGAATTTCTCGCCCCAGGCCATCGTCAGGTTCGGCTGGTCGGCCGGGATCTCGCTCAGCGCCTTGCCTTCGGCGAAGGTCATCTCGCGCGGATAGACCACATCCATCTTGCAATGGTTGCCGCCGACGAGCTTGCCCGGATCGCTCTTGTCGAATTCAAAGTCGATGAAGATCGACGGATCGTAGATGGCGAACTTGAGCTCCTTCGCCTTCACCGGCGTCTTCACCGGCAGCGTGAAGTTGAGCGTCAGAACCGAGTCGTTGTAGTCGAGCCAGTAGTCGGAGGTCGGCCCGTCGAGCTCGATCTTCTTGCCGTCGGCGGTCGCGTAGGTGAAGTAGTCGTAGTCCTTGAGCGACTCGACATTGACCTTGGCGAGCGGCGCCAACTCCTCGCGCGTGTACTTGCCCTTCTCCTTCGACTCCGTGCCCTGCAGCGCGAAGGCGGAGAACATGTCGTCGAAGGCCCAGTGATGGCGGATGCCGGTCACCGTCCCATCCGGGGAGACCAGCACCTCGCTCTTCATGGTGATCCAGACGTGCGGATGCGCGAAGGC
>JBQCFB010000458.1:0-2213 GCA_051959715.1 Pseudolabrys sp. | reverse complement strand
CTACGCGGGCAACGTCGTTTAAGCGCGGTATACGTCGGTCCAGAGCTCGGACACGTCCGGCTCGGGATCGTGGGTGGCGAATTCGGCGGCCTCGTTGATGAGATCGCGCACCTCGGCGTCGATCTTCTTCAGCTCGTCTTCCTTGGCGATCTTGTTCTCGAGAATACGATGCCGCGCCATGTCGATCGGATCGTGCGTCGTGCGCACCTTCTCGACCTCCTCACGCGTGCGGTACTTCGCAGGGTCGGACATCGAGTGACCGCGATAGCGGTAGGTCATCATCTCGAGAATGAAGGGCCCCTTGCCGTCACGGCACCACTGCGCCGCCTTGTCGCCGGCGGCCTTGACCGCGCGCACGTCCATGCCGTCGACCTGCTCGCCGGGAATGTTGAACGACAGGCCGCGCTTGGACAGGTCGACCTGCGCGGAAGCGCGCGTGATCGAAGTGCCCATGGCGTAGCGATTGTTCTCGATGACGTAGATGACCGGCAGCTTCCAGAGCTCGGCCATGTTGAAGCTCTCGTAGACCTGGCCCTGATTGGCGGCGCCGTCACCGAAGTACGTGATCGAGATGTTGTCGTTGCCGCGATAGCGGTTGGCGAAGGCGAGCCCCGTGCCGAGCGGCACCTGCGCGCCGACAATGCCGTGTCCGCCGAAGAAGCCCTTCTCGACGCTGAACATGTGCATCGAGCCGCCCTTGCCCTTGGAATAGCCGTGGGTGCGGCCGGTGAGCTCGGCCATGACGCCCTTGGCGTCCATGCCGGTCGCGATCATGTGGCCGTGGTCGCGATAGCCGGTGATGACCTGGTCGCCCGGCTTCATCGCCATCTGCATACCGACGACGACCGCTTCCTGGCCGATGTAGAGGTGGCAGAAGCCGCCGATCAGGCCCATGCCGTAAAGCTGGCCGGCCTTCTCCTCGAAACGGCGGATCGAGAGCATGGTCCGGTAGGCGGACATCTCCTGCTCTTTGGAGAAGTCGGCGATCGGGCCTTTCGGCTGGCCCTTGTCGGACTGGTCCGCGCTCTGTTTTTTCTGGGCGACCGCCATGAAAACTCCCTGGAGCGGCGTCGGAAATAGGATCTGTCCGTTCCCATAGCTTAAATCAAACGGACGCGGAAGCGCACCGCCGCCGGGCAGGCCTGCGGCCGCTTCCTGCCGCACGCCGCGGTGGATAACGTGTTGTGGCGGAACGGGTTGCTAGCGGGGATGAAGGATCAGGACGAGGTCCCGCGGGTCGCCATAGCCGATCAGGGCGCGGGCCCGCTCGTCCAGCATGTCGGGGTCGATCCGGTCGGAGCGCAGAAGCGCCACCCGGCGCTCGAGGCCTGAGCGCTCCGTCGTGAGCTCGGCCAGTTCCTTCTGCATCGCGGCCATCTGCACGTCGAGGTCCTGCTGCGCGCGCAGGCCGTGGCGGCCCGTCACCGCGTTGACGGCGAAATAGCCGACGAACAATGCGGCGAAGAGATAGAGACCGATCGCGGTCCGGATGGCGCGGCGGCGACGATGCGAGACCATGGCGCGTGACAATGCCGCAGGCCCGTTAAGGCGGGTTTAAGGACGATCGCCGCTGTCGTCCCGGGCTTCTCCCCTGTCATGCGCGGGCTCGACCCGCGCATCCCGATCAGGCGGGCGCACAGCCCTCCTAAGCGAGATGGCCGGGACAAGCCCGGCCGTGACAGCATCGGAGCTGCTCGGAGGCTAGATCCGCGCCCGGATCTCGTTGAGCAGGAAGTTGCCGGCGCGCTTGAAGCGGTTGCGGAACAGGCGCAGCAGCCCCTGGTCGACAAAATACGTGAGCAGGATCGAATCGCGCGTCTTCACCCGGTTGTGCACCGGATCGGCCGAATGCCAGGTGTCGTCGCCGACCGCGAAGGCATAGCCGGAGTTCGGCGCAAAGCGCATCTGCGTCGCCTTCGGCTTGGAGCCGTCCGGCAGAACGTCGTGGAAGATGGTGCCGATGTCGGTGTTGAGATCGTCGGCCGGCAGGTAGAACTGGACGGTGATGCCCTTCCAGCTCGTGTCGGTATGCGGCGGGATCAGATAGCCCGGAATGTCGCGGGTGAGGATCGGGATCGGATACATGCCGACCTTGGCGTAGTCGCCGCCGAAGCGCTTCTTCAGGCCCGGCGCGAGCTTGCGGATGAAGGCCTGCTTGACCGGCTCCGAGCACAGAGCGCGGCCGACAATGTCCCACAGCGCCTTCTTCTCTG
>JBQCFB010000457.1:0-28607 GCA_051959715.1 Pseudolabrys sp. | reverse complement strand
GGCGGTGGCCAATCTGGTCGACAATGCGATCAAATATGCGGAGGCGCCCGCCGGCGCGCCCGAGGCACGCGCGCCGCTGATCGTCGTCAGGGCCGTGACCGAGGGCGAACGGATCCTGATCTCCGTCGCCGATAACGGGCCGGGCATACCGGAGGCGGATCGCGCCCGCGTGGTCGAGCGGTTCGTGCGGCTCGAGCAGAGCCGCTCGCAACCGGGTTCCGGGCTGGGCCTCAGCCTCGCCGCCGCCGTCGCCCGCCTGCACGGCGGCGAACTGACGCTGGCCGACAATGCGCCGGGACTGAAGGCCGTCATTGCATTGCCGCGCGGAGGACCGGTACAGAGTGCCGGATGACCCTGCCGGGCCCCGATTCAGATACCGCCGCAACTCTTGCCGCACGGCTCGTCACCGCGCCGCGGCTGATCGCGCCTGACGAGGCCGCGCGCAATGTCGCGGCGTGGCGCGCCGAAATCGGCGCGGACGAGCGCGCCGCGCTCGACACGCTGTTCAAGGCGTATCCGCTGCTGCCAACGCTGGTGCAAAGCCTGTCGGAAAACTCGCCGTTCCTCTGGGAATTGGCGAGCCGCGAGCCGGACCGGCTCGTGCGCCTCCTGACGAGCGATCCCGACCATGGCTTTACGCGCCTGCTCGACGAGACGGCGCGCGCCGTGGCCGCGACGAGCGACGAGGCCGAGGCGGCGCGGCTCCTGCGCCGGATGAAGAGCGAGGCCGCGCTGCTGATCGCGCTCGCCGACATTGGCGGCGTCTGGCCGGTGATGCAGGCGGCACGCGCACTGACCGAGCTCGCCGACACGGCCGTCAGGGCGTCGGTCGATTTCGCGTTGTTCGAAGCCGCGCGCGCCGGCCGCATCGTGCTGCGCGACGAGAGCGAGCCGCAGCGCGGCTCGGGCTACATCGTGCTCGCCATGGGCAAGATGGGCGCCGGCGAGCTCAACTATTCGAGCGACATCGACCTCATCGTCTTCTTCGACGCGGCCTCGCCGCTGATCCCCGAGGACGGGGAGGCGACGCCGGCCTTCGTGCGCATCACCCAGCGCGTCGTCAAACTTCTCAACTCGCGCACCGGCGACGGCTACGTGTTCCGCACCGACCTGCGCCTGCGTCCCGATCCCGCCTCGACGCCGATCGCGCTTTCGACCGCGGCGGCGATGGCCTATTACGAGAGCGTCGGCCAGAACTGGGAGCGCGCGGCGATGATCAAGGCGCGCGCCTGCGCCGGCGACATTCCCGCCGGCGAAAAGCTGCTTGCCGACCTCGCGCCCTTCGTCTGGCGGAAATATCTCGACTTTGCCGCGCTCGCCGACGTGCACGCGATGAAGCAGCAGATCAACGCCTATCGCGGCCACGGCGAGATCGCGGTGGAAGGGCACAACATCAAGCTTGGCCGCGGCGGCATCCGCGAGGTCGAGTTTTTTGCGCAGACGCAGCAATTGATCGCAGGCGGGCGCAATCCCGCGCTGCGCGACCGAGAGACGCTGGTCACGCTCGACAAGCTCGCGCAGGATCGATGGATCGACGACGACGCGCGCGACGCGATGAGTACAGCCTACTGTTTCCTGCGCACCGTCGAGCATCGGCTCCAGATGATCGAGGACGAGCAGACGCAGGTTCTGCCCGCCGACCGCGCGGGCATGGAGCGGTTCGCGCGGTTTCTCGGTTATGACGGCCGCGACGCCTTTGCCGCGGTGCTCACCGGCCATCTCGAGAAAGTGCAGGGCTATTACGCCCGCCTGTTCGAGAAGATGCCGACGCAGGACCAGCCCGACCTGAAATTCCCGGCAGACGTTGACGACGTCAAGACGCTCGATCGGCTCACCGCGCTCGGCTATCGCTCGGCGCTCGAAGCTTCGGCCATCGTACGGAACTGGCTGGCCAGCGGGCATCGTTCGCTCAAAGGCGAGGTGGCGCAGAGCCATCTCCAGGAACTGGTCCCGGTGCTGATCGAGCAGATCGGCCGCACCGCCAATCCGAACGGCACGCTGAAGCTATTCGACGACTTTCTCGCCAATCTGCACGGCGCCGGACGGCTTTTGTCGCTGTTGCGGCAGAACCCGCAGCTCATCGCGCTTCTGATCCTGGTGCTCGGCATCGCGCCGCGCCTCGGCGACATCCTGGCGCGGCACCCGCAGGTGATGGATGCGCTGATCGATCCGAGCTTCTACGGCGCGCTGCCGGACGACGCCGAGCTCGGCCGACGGCTCGAGGCGGCGCTGGCGCAGGCGCGCTACGACGAGGACCTGCTTGAGCGCATCCGCATGTTCGGGCTGGAATACATGTTCCTGATCGGCGTGCGCATCCTGTCCGGCACCGTGACGGCGCGGCAGGCGGGCGCCGCCTTCGCCGGGCTGGCCGACGCTGTTATTCGCGCCGTGCATACTGCGGTGGCGGAGAATTTCGCCGCGACCTACGGGCATCTGCGCGGCGAGGAGACCGCCGTGCTCGCCATGGGCAAGCTCGGCGGCAACGAGATGACGGCGACCTCGGACCTCGACCTCATCCTCGCCTACGATTTCGACGAGGCGCATCCGGAATCGGACGGCCGCCGCTCGCTCTACGGCGCGCAATATTTCGCGCGACTGACGCAACGCCTGATCAATTCGCTCACCGCGCAGACGAACTACGGCGCGCTCTACGACGTCGACATGCGGCTGCGGCCCTCGGGACGCGCCGGGCCGCTGGCGACGCAGCTCGGCGCTTTCGCGCACTACCAGGAGCACGAAGCCTGGACCTGGGAGCACATGGCGCTAACGCGCGCGCGCATCGTCGCATCGCCGCCGGCGTTTCGCACCCGCGTCGAGGCGGTCATCCGCGACGCCCTAACGCGGCCGCGCGACCGCGACCTGATCGCCGGCGATGTGGTCGAGATGCGCGCTGCGATCGCGGCGGAGAAGGGCGATCAGGACCGCTGGGACATCAAGCATGCGGCCGGCGGGCTGATCGACATCGAGTTCATCGCCCAGTACCTGCAACTCGTGCATGCGTATGAGAAGCCGGAGATCCTCGACACGTCGACGGCGCGCGTATTGGAGAAGGCGTGGTCGCTGCGGCTGATCGCACGCGAGGACGCTGAGGTGTTGCGCGCCGCGGTGCAGCTCTATCAGAACCTGACGCAGATCCTGCGGCTGTGCCTGTCCGGCCCGTTCGAGCCGAAGACGGCAGCGAGCGGGCTGTTGCAGCTCCTCGCGCGCGCGGGCGACGTGCCGGACTTTGCGACGCTCGACGCGACGCTCATCGACATGCAGGCGCGCGTGCGCGCGAGCTTCGTGCGGATTCTGGGCAAGGAGCCGTAAGGGTACGCTGCCTACGCCGCTTCTTCCCGCGGCATGGGGCAGTGCGGCTCGAGCGGCAGACGCACCAGAACCATGGTGCCGCGGCCCTGCGTGGAGCGGATGCTCATGCGGCCGCCGTGCAGTTCCACGAGCGATTTGGAGATGGCGAGGCCGAGGCCCGAGCCCTGATGGCTCTTGGTGAGCTGGCTCTCGACCTGCTCGAACGGGCGGCCGAGACGCTGGAGCGCGTCGGGCGAGATGCCGATGCCGGTGTCGGCGATGCCGAAGACGACCGTGTCGCCGACATTGCGCGCGCGGATCGTCACCTGACCGCCGGCGGGCGTGAACTTCACCGCATTGGAGAGGAGATTGAGCACGATCTGCTTGAGCGCGCGGCGGTCGGCGCGCAGCGACAGGTCGGGCGAGAGACGGGCGGTGAGGGTGAGCTGCTTGTCCTGGGCGCGGGCGGAGACGACGCGCATGGCCTCGCCGAGCAGCGGGTCGAGGGCGAGATCCTCGAAATCGAGGCGGATGCGCCCGGCTTCGATCTTCGCCATGTCGAGCACGTCGTTGATGACGTCGAGCAGGTATTCGCCGCTGTTGCGAATGTCCTTGCAGTATTCCTGGTAGCGGTCGGCGCCGAGCGGGCCGAACATGCCCGACTCCATGATCTCCGAGAAGCCGATGATGGCGTTGAGCGGCGTGCGCAGCTCGTGGCTCATATTGGCGAGGAACTTCGACTTCGCCTGATTGGCCTCCTCGGCGCGGGTCTTCTCGGCGGCGTATTTCTCGGCGAGCTCCGCAAGACGGTGCTGCGAGGCGCGCAGGTCGGCGATGGTCGCGACCTGACGACGCTCGCTGTCGACCAGCTTTTCTTCGTGTGTCTTGATCGAGCTGATGTCGGTGCCGACCGAGACGTAACCGCCGTCCTTGGTGCGGCGCTCGCTGATGTGCAGCCAGCGGCCGTCCTCGAGCTGAGCCTCGAAGGTGCGCGCGCCGGGCTGCGAGGGCCCGTGCGTGATGACCTTGTTGCGCACCACCGGCTGGCGTCCGGCGGCGACGACCGACTCGTAGGACGCGCCCACGGTGATGGCTTCGTCCGGCAGGTCGTGCAGCTCCTGGAAGTTCGAGTTGCACAGGACGAGGCGGTTGTCGGCGTCCCACAGCACGAAGGCTTCAGGGATGGTCTCGATGGCGTCGCGCAGGCGCATGTCGGCGGCGACGGTCTTCTCGACCAGGCTCTTCTGCTCGGTGATGTCGACGGCAATGCCGATCAGGTGGAGGCCCGGGTCGTGCGGCTGGTGCACGAGCTCGCAGCGCGCGCGCAGCCACACCCAGTGGCCGTCTGCATGGCGCATGCGGAAGTCGTGGTCGATCGCGGTGACGGTCGCGTCGGCGAGCTCGGAGGCGAGCTCGTAGAGCTGCACGTCGCCGGGATGGACCAGCGCGCTGACGTCGCCAAAGGACAGGAGATCGTCCTGGCTCGCCATGCCGAGGATATCGAACATGGATTGCGACCAGAAAATGCGGCCGCGGGCGAGGTCCCAATCCCACAGGCCGCAGCGGCCGCGGTTGAGCGCCGTGTCGATGCGGCTGCGGACCGTTTCGTAGATGACGTCCGCTTCGCGCGCGCGCGTCGCCTGCCAGTGGAAGGCGAAGCCCAGGATCAGGACGACGAAGCCGGTGGTGGCGGAGAGCGTGATCGTCAGCGTGGTGATCGAGCGCCAGTTCGACAGCGCGGCGGCGCGCGGCTGCAGGACGGCGAGCTGGCCGTAGGGCGCGCGCAAGGTCCGCACGGTGGCGAGCGCGCGCGTATCGTCCGGCAGCACGATTTCCATGACACCGGCGTCGGCGCCGAACGTGGTGAGGGGTTGGGTCGGGCCGATCAGGTCGATCAGGCGGCGGCCGATCGTGGCGCTGGCGCCCTCGGTCGCGGCGACGATGGCGCCCTCGCCATTGGTGAGGAGGTATTGGCGGCTCGCTCCAGCGGCCCAGGCGGGCAGGGCGCGGGCGAGCACGTCGTTCGGCCGCGCGTCGCGCGAGGCCCCTTGCAGTTCCGCCGCCGTCAGGTCGGCGGCGGCGGCGATGAGAGTGGCGTCGTTGGCGATGGTTTGCCGGCGCTGGTCCAGCACCTGGACCGCGGCGCCCACACAGATCGTGATCAGGAAGGCGAGGATCAGCACCGGAACGGCCCGCCGCAAAAGCGGCTCGGCCGTCAAAAGCCTCCGATATGCCGGCTTGGCAATCGATTGCGCGAGGCCTTTGATCGAATCCGATTGTGCAGACGCACTCGCCAATGTGGCGCGCGCCATGGACGGCCTCCGTTCGGAATTTCCCCACCACCCTGGACCGGAAGGATGTGCCGCATCTCTCCGAATCACTCAGCGATTGGAATCGATGGCCGCTGCTTTGTCGAGAGTCGGAGAGTCAATTGTTTAAAAATCGTTACACACAGGGCCGGACCTGTTGCCCGCAGGACTCAATTTGCCGGGTAGGCGGCGGTCAAGGCGTACCCAAAGCCCGTTCCACGATGTCCGACAGGTCCCGCGACAGGCCGGGGGCGGCCTTGATGCGGCGCAGCGCGGCCTCCGCCTTGGCGCGGCGACCGGCCTCCAGGTTGCGCCAGGTTCGGAAGGCGGTCGCCATGCGGGCCGAGATCTGCGGGTTCTTCGGGTCGAGCGCCAGCACCTGATCCGCGATGAAGTCGTAGCCGGCGCCGTCGGCGCGGTTGAACTGGGTCAGGTTGCTGTGCGCGAAGGCGCCGATCAGCGCTCGCACGCGGTTCGGATTGGCGAGCGAGAAGCCGGCGTGCCGGGTGAGCGTACGCACCTGCTCGAGCGCGCCGGGAAGCGGGCTCATCGCCTGCAGCGAGAACCATTTGTCGATGACCAGCGCATCGGCGGCGTAGCGGTTGTAGAAGTCGGCCAGCGCCTTGTCGCGGGCCTCGCCCTCGTGCAGCGCCAGCGTCGACAGCGCCGCCATGCGGTCGGTCATGTTGTCGGCGGCGTGATACTGGTGCGTCGCACGCGCGATGCCCTCTGCATTGCCGTCGGCGGCGGCGAGATCGAGCGCGACATTGCGCAGCGCGCGGCGCCCCGCGCTGGTCGCGTCCGGCGTATAGCCGCCGGGGACAGTCAGGCGCTCGTAGAGCGTCGACAGCGCCGATCCGAGACGTGTCCCGATCTCGGCGCGCAGGGCGCGACGGGCGCGATGGATGGCGTCGGGGTCGATGTCGCGGCCGAGCTCGCGCGCAATGTCGCCTTCGCCGGGCGGCACCAGCGCCAGCGCGACGAAGGCAGGTTCCAGGCTCGCATTCTCGATCAGCGCGGCGAGCGCTATCATCAGCCGGTCGTCGCTCTTTGCAGGAAGACCTTTTCGGATCTCGCCGACATTGTCGATCAGCAGCCGCGTCGCGATCGATTGCAGCGCCTGCCAGCGGTTGAACGGATCGGAATCGTGCGCCGCGAGGAAGGCGAGGTCGTCATTGGTCAGGTCGGTGACGAGCTTGATCGGCGCCGAGAAGCCGCGATTGACCGACAGCACCGGCCGTTCGGCCACGCCGGTGAAAGTGTAGGTCTGCGCCGCCGCCGTGAGCTCAATGACATCGCCGGCCAGCTTGCCGCCCTGAAGCGCCAGCGGCAGGTCGTGGCCGTCCTTGCCGACGAGGCCGAGCCGCAGCGGGATCACCATGGGCTTCTTCTCGGGCTGCCCCGGCGTCGGCGGCACGACCTGTCTGGCCTCGAGCGTGAACGTTTTCGCGGCGGCGTTATGCTTCGTCGCGACCGTCACCTCCGGCGTCCCGGCCTGCGCGTACCACAGCATGAACTGGGTCATGTCGCGGCCGCTCGCCGCGGCGAAGCACGCGATGAACTGCTCGACCGTCGCAGCTTCGCCATCGTGGCGGGCGAAATAGAGATCCATGCCGGCGCGGAATTTGTCGGCGCCGATGAGCGTCTGCACCATGCGGCACAGCTCGGCGCCCTTCTCGTAAACAGTCGACGTGTAGAAGTTGTTGATCTCCTTGTAGGCCTGCGGCCGTACCGGATGGGCGAGGGGCCCTGCGTCCTCGACGAATTGCGCGGCGCGCAGTCCCCGGACGTCGGCGATGCGCTTCACCGGCCGCGAGCGCATGTCGGACGAGAACTCCTGGTCGCGGA
The DNA here is from genome assembly GCA_051959715.1 of Pseudolabrys sp. Classification (GTDB taxonomy): domain Bacteria; phylum Pseudomonadota; class Alphaproteobacteria; order Rhizobiales; family Xanthobacteraceae; genus Pseudolabrys. Next base: position 21,162 of record JBQCFB010000457.1, on the reverse strand, counting down.
AGACGGTGAGGCCTTCCTTCAGGCAGAGCTGGAACCAGTCGCGGCAGGTGATGCGGTTGCCGGTCCAGTTGTGGAAGTACTCGTGCGCGATGATCGCCTCGATGTGCGAATAGTCGGCGTCGGTCGCGGTCTCGGGCGTCGCCAGCACGTATTTGTCGTTGAAGACGTTGAGGCCCTTGTTCTCCATCGCCCCCATGTTGAAGTCGGAGACGGCGACGATCATGAAGATGTCGAGATCGTATTCGCGTCCGAACGCCGTCTCGTCCCAGCGCATCGAGCGCTTGAGCGCGTCCATGGCGTAATCGCAGCGATCCTCCTTGCCGTGCTCGACATAGATGCGCAGCGTCACGTCGCGGCCGGACATGGTGCGGAACTTGTCCTCGATATGCGCGAGGTCGCCGCCGACGAGCGCGAACAGGTAGGACGGCTTCGGATGCGGGTCGTGCCAGATCGCGAAATGCCGGCCGCCGGGCAGGTCGCCGCTGTCGACGAGATTGCCATTGGCGAGAAGGGCGGGCGCTTCCTTCCTGTCGGCCTCGATCCGCGTCGTGTAGACGGCCATCACGTCGGGCCGGTCGGGGAAATAGGTGATGCGGCGGAAGCCCTCCGCCTCGCACTGCGTGCAGTAGGTGCCGCTCGAGCGGTAGAGGCCGGACAGCTGCGTGTTCGCGGACGGATCGACCGTGGTCTCGATCTCCAGCGTGAAGGGCTTGGCCGGCGGCTGCGCGATGGTGAGACGTTCGGGCGTCGCGACGTAGGCGTCGGGTGCCGCTTCGGCGCCGTCGATCCTGAGCGACGCCAGCGACACGTCGTCGCCGTCGAGCACCAAGGGCGCTGCGGGCGCGGCCGGATTGGGCCGCAGCGACAGCCTGGCCTTCACCCGCGTGCCGCTCGGATGCAGCGAGAAATCGAGGTGGACGGTGTCCACGAGCCAGTCGGGCTGGCGGTAATCGTCGAGGCGGATCGGCTGGGCGATGTCGGTGCGCATGAGGTCTGATCTAGGCCAGCCCCCGCGGGATTGGAAGGACCTCCGGCGGAACTATCGCATCGGCTCGGCATGGCCGATGACGCGCTTGATCTGCGGCGAGCGCAGCTTCAGGGCGCGTTCCAGCGCGTCGACCGCGTCATGCACGTCGTGCACGGTCAGCTCCGGATCGACGCGGCAATGGAAATTGACGATCTCGCCGTCCTCGGTCTCGCGCACGCGCACCTCGTGCACGTCGCGGATGACGTGACCGTCGGCCGCCAGCTCGCCCAGCGAGATCGCGACGGCCGACACGCGCTCCGGCGGCGCCTCGCGGCCGGTCACGTCCTGCGGCTGCAAGGGCTCGATATGGGTCTCGACCTCGACGCCGTCGCCGAGCTCGGCCTCGATCGCGCTCTCGAGGGCGTCGGCCAGGTCGTGCGCGGCGCGCAGCGACAGCCTGCCGTCGACTTCCAGGTCGAGCGAGACCGAGAGCTTGTCGCGCAGCTCGTGCACCGTGACGTGGTGCACGGCGAGCGCTCGGTTGCGCGCAATCACCATGACGCGGTCGAGCACCGTTTCGTTGTCGAGGGCCACGGGGTGCGTCGTCACGACCGGCTCGGCGCCGGACATCTTGGCACGCAGCGCGGCGGCGACGGCGTCGCGGATCGCGTCGACGCGGTCGATCGGCAGCGTGCGGCTGATCGCCACGGCGAGATCGATGAAGACCGTTTCGCCGACGGCGCGCGCCCGCACCTGGTCGACGCGCACGACACCCGGCACACGCGCCGCCGTCGCGGTGATGAGCTCGGCCGCGCCGGGCGGCGCGACGTCCGTCAGCGTATCGACGGTACGCTTGCCGAGGCGCCAGCCGGCGACGCAGACGAGGACGGCGACGACCAGCGCCGCGGCCGAGTCCGCCCAGGCATAACCGAACCAGACGCCGCCGAGACCGCACAGCACCGCCAGCGACGACCACAGGTCGGACGAGAAATGCAGCGCGTCGGCCTCGAGCGCATGGCTCTGCGTCTCGCGCGCGACGCGGGTCAGCGCCCGCGCGCGGAAGAAATCGACGACCACCGAGACCACGATGACGCCGAAGGCCCAGACCGTGGCCTCGACCACATGGCCTTCGTGTTCCATGAGGCGCTTGATCGCCTCCCAGATGACGATGCCGGAGAGCAGGAACAGGAGCGCGGTCTCGGCCAGCGCGGAGATCGCCTCGACCTTGCCGTGGCCGTAATGGTGCTGCTCGTCCGCCGGCTTCCCGGAAATGCGCACGGCGACGTAAGTCATCACCGTTGCGCCGAAATCGATCAGCGAATGGCCGGCTTCGGACAGGATGGCGAGCGAGCCGGTCATGACACCGACGATCGCCTTGGCGATGGTCAGCCCGGCCGAAGCGGCCATCGATGAGAGGGCGACCTGTTCCTTCTCGTTCTGCATGGCGCGCTATCTAGCGCACCGGAGCCGCGAATTCGACTCCGCTAGTCGCAGTTGCGACTAAAGAGCAACTGGCTTTCCGCCATCCGCGGCCGAGCGCGTCACCGCATCGAGGATGCCGATATTGGCGCGGAGATGCTCCGGCGTGAAGCGATAGGGCGCGCGGCCCTCGATCGCGTCGGCCCAGGCCTCGAAGTTCATGCGCACGGTGTTGACCGGCGCGTATTCACGGGCTTCGCGTGAGCCGTCCGGCTTGCAGTGGACAAAGGTCGACGGCAGGCCCTTGTCGACATTGCCGCCTTCCTGCACCTCGACCCAGCCCTTGTCGCCGATCAGCGTGAAGCGCGCATAGAAGGGCGGTGTCGACAGGCAGGTGATGCGGCCGCGTGCGCCACCGGCGAAGTCGATATCCGCGCTGACGAAGTCCTCCGCCGGGGTGGGGAAGATCTGCGACGCGGTGCGCGCTGCGACTCGCGTCGGCAAACCTGCGAACGACACCATGAGATCGCCGAGATGGATGCCGAGCGCGGTCCAGGCGCCGGCCGGCGCGTGGCGCGGATCGCGGCGCCAGTTCGACGGGTCCATGTTGCGGAAATTATTGTGGCTGACGTTGGAGTCCATGTGCAGGACGCGGCCGAGCGCGCCGCTCTCGAGCAGGCGCCGCATCTCCTCGATCGCCGGCTCGTAGCGGCGCTCATGGCCGATGCCGAGCACGCCGCCGCGTTTGGCGCTCGCCGCGAGGATGCGCTCGGCGCTCGCCGCGGTCGTCGACAGCGGCTTCTCGCAGAACACCTGCTTGCCGGCCTCCAGCGCCGCGATCGCCATCTCCTCGTGCAGGAGGTGCGGCGTGACGACGGCGATGGCGTCGATGTCGGAGCGCTTGATGAGTTCGCGGTAGTCGGTGACCAGGTCGAAGCCGTGCTCGCGCGCGAATGGCGCGGCCATATTGTGGTCGACGTCGCAACCGGCGGCGACGGCGAAGCGCGGGCTGTCCTTGAGGCAGGTGGCGATCTGCTTGCCCCACCAGCCGAGCCCGATGATGCCGATCCTGATCATTGTTCTTGTCCCCCGGTGTATCGTCGGGCCGCGAGAATGCGTGGGCTTGCGGCCCCGCGCAATGGCCTATTGGAGCAAGGTGCCGGGCTGTCGTACAAGCAGTCCCGCGTTGCGATCGCATGATCGTAAGAAGGACTTCGCGCCGGCATGAGCAAGGCATCACCGCACATCCTGATCGCCGGCGGCGGCATTGCCGGACTGACGACGGCATTGGCGCTGCTCAGGCGCGGCATCGACGTCTCGGTCTACGAGCAGGCGTCTGAGTTGCGCGAGGTCGGCGCTGGCGTGCAGATCGGGCCGAACGGCTCGCGGCTGCTGGTCGATCTCGGTTTGCGCGACGCGCTCGACACGGTGGCGTGCGAGGCGGCGCGTAAGGAAGTTCGGCTCTGGAACACCGGGCAGACCTGGAAGCTGTTCGACCTCGGCCGCGACTGCATCGAGCGTTTCGGCGCGCCGTACTGGACCGTCCATCGCGGCGACTTCCACGCCGTGTTGCGCGACGCGGTTCTGGCGCTGAAGCCGGACGCGATCCATCTCGGCCACCAGGCGCGCGGTTTCGCCGATGGCCAGGACGGGGTGACGCTACACTTTTCCGGCAAGCCCGACGCGCATGGCGATGCGATCGTTGCCGCCGACGGCGTGCATTCGAAGCTGCGCGAAGCGGCAGGCGTTAGAGCCAAGACGTCCTTTCTTGGGATCATGGCCTGGCGCGGGCTGGTGCCTGCCGAGCGGCTGTCGCCGGAGAGCCGCACGCCGGTCGGGACCAACTGGGTCGGTCCCGGTGCGCATGTCATCACCTATCCGGTGCGGCGGGGGGAACTCTACAACTTCGTCGGCGTCGTCGAGGGCCGCGACTGGCCGGTCGAGTCATGGACCGAACGCGGCACGCACGAGGAATGCGTCGCCGACTTCAAGGGCTGGCATCCCGTCGTGCAGGAGTCGATCCGCGGCCTCGACGTGCCGTTCAAATGGGCGTTCGTCGGCCGCGAGCCGTTGACGCAGTGGGCGTTCGGACGGCTGTGCCTGATCGGCGACGCCTGCCATCCGACGCTGCCCTTCCTCGCGCAGGGCGCGAACATGGCGATGGAAGACGCCGTCGTCATTGCGCGCGCGATCGCCGCCGATCCGGGCGACATTGCCGGCGCGTTCCGCCGTTTCCAGGATTTGCGCGTCGAGCGCACGTCTCGGATCGTGCGCGGCTCGACGGAGACCGCCAAGCGCTTCCACAATCCCATCCTGTCCGACCATGACCAGGCGGTCGCCTACGTCACGCGCGAGTGGGAGCCGGAGCGCGTGCGCACGCGCTACGACTGGCTGTTCGAATACGACGCGCGCGAAGTCGACGTGTCGCCGGAAAAGGTGTGATGGCTGGACCGGACGCCTGAGTCAGGTCACGGCGGCCGCCTGGCGGAGGCCGGCGATCATCGAGGTGCGCAGGAGGTGCGCCTCGAGCCGCGCACGATCGGCCGCGATCGCTTTCAGGCCGTCGAGTATTTCGCGCCGGCGCGCGGGATCCTTCTCGCGCATGCGCGCGCGGTTGGCGTCGGCCTGGGCGATGATCTGCTCGAGCGCGACCGGACGCCGGCGCCGCTCATAGAGATCGAAGCGCGCCTGCCGCGGCGCGCCGTTGCGGATGTCCCGCAGCGCGTCGACGAGCGCGAAGGCGTCGTGCAGGCCGCCATTGAGGCCCATGCCGCCGGCCGGGCTGTTGACGTGCGCGGCGTCTCCGGCGAGCGCGACGCGGCCGCGGTGATAATGCGGCACGATGCGCTTGTGCACGCGATAGGGGCGCTTCTCCAGCACCTCGTAAGTCTCGCGCCGCGGCACGATCGTCTGCAACTGCGCCTCGATCGACTCCTCGGTGAGTTGCGCTTCGATCGGCTGGTCCTCGCGCGGGTAGATCGACACGCGCCAGCGGCCCGGCACGCGCAGCAGCGAGAAGTTGCCGTCGGCCTTCCAGCAATAAGCGATGTTGGTGAGGCCCTCGAGATGCTCCTCGAACGGGAAGGTGGTCGTGACGAGCAGCGTCGTCTCCGGATAGGTCTCGCCCTCGAAGTTGAAGCCGAGCGCACGGCGCACGGTCGAGCGCGCACCGTCGGCGCCGATGACGTAGCGCGTCCGCACGGTCGATCGGCCCGCATCGCCGCTGACGCTCACGGTGACGCCGTCGTTATCCTCGGTCAGGCCCGTGACTTCCGCGCCGAACATGACTGTCGCACGCGGTTCGGCGATCAGGGCCGCATGCGCAGCGCGCGACAGCTTCCACTGTTCGCACTGGACGCGATACGGATGGCGCGTCGCATCCGCGAGCACGCCGAGATCGAACACGACACGGTCGCCGTCGGGGTGCAGCCGCACCTGCCATTGCGGGCTGACCAGCCCCTGCGAGGTGAGGACCTGGGCGAGATCGAGCCGTTCGAGCATGTCGAGCGTCGGCGGATGGAATGTTGACGCACGCAGGTCCGTCTCGACTTCCGGCGACTTCTCCAGCAGCACGACCGGCACGCCTTCGCGCGCGAGCAGGAGCGCCGCAACCATCCCCACCGGACCGCCGCCGACGACGGCGACCTCGGCATCGATCTTCCCCGCCATGCTCAGGCTTTCCGTGTCCTCGGGCCGTTCAACGCGGCTTTGGCTTCATTGTCTTCTTCATAGGACAAAGGACGCGGCGGGGCGACGGCATTCTGCGCATGGGTGGGTCGTTACCGGCCGGTCAGGAAGCGAACGGCGCCGCGTCCTTGTCCTTGAAGGTCAGCCCGTGGCCGGGCCGCGCCGGATCGGGCGCGATCCGCCCATCTTTCGGGACGGGCGCGCCGTCGAACAGCAAGTGTTCGATGCGGACGTGGTCATGAAACCATTCGAGATGGCGCAAGCGCGGTGCCGCGCAGGCGGCGTGCAGGTGCAGGGCCGGCGCGCAATGGCCGGACAGATCGATGTGATGCGCGTCGGCCAGCATTGCAACCTGAACGAAGCCGGTGACGCCGCCGCAACGGGTGACATCGGCCTGCACGACGTCCACTGCATCGGCGGCGAGCATGTGCCGGTAATAGTCGGCCTCGTAGCCGTATTCACCGGCCGCGATATCCATGCATTCCGGCGCGCGCCCGCGGATGAGCCGGAGCCCGTCGAGATCGTCCGACGAGACCGGCTCCTCGAACCAGCCGACATTGTACGCGGCGAAGGCGCTCGCCTGCGCCAGCGCCTGCTTCACCGTGTAGGCGCCGTTGGCGTCGACGAACAAGGTCGCGTATTCGCCGATGGCGATCTTCGCCTTGGCGGCGCGCGTCGCGTCCTCTTCGGGATGCGTGCCGATCTTCATCTTGACGGAGTGGCAGCCATCGCGCTCGACCCAGCCGGTGAGTTGCTCCGTGAGCTGGTCGATCGTGTAGCTGGTGAAGCCGCCGCTGCCGTAGATCGGGACGCTGTCACGGGCGCGGCCGAGCAGGGTGCAGAGCGGCACATCCAGCAGCTTCGCCTTGAGATCCCACAGCGCGGTGTCCACCGCGGAGATCGCCGTGGCGGCCAAGCCCTGTCGGCCCATGTTGCGCACCGCGTGTTGCATGGCGGCGAAGGCGGCCGGCGGGTCCATGGCGTCGATGCCGGCGACGACCTCCTTCAGCTTGCTCCCGATCAGCGCGGCGATCGAGCCGTGTGTATAGGTGTAGCCGAGGCCGGTCCTGCCGCCGCCGTCGGCGTGGACGACAATGATCGTCGTCGAGTCCCACGCGAAAGTGCCGTCCGCCTCCGGCCTGTCGGTCGGGATCGTGTACGCGCGCGCCGTGACGTTCGTGATCGGCGCCGCGGCTCGCATGGATTACAACTCCCCGCACTGCGCCAGCGCCGGAATGCGGTCGCCCATGCGGCAGGCCAGCGCATAGATCGTCAGCGACGGATTGACGCCGCCGGACGTCGGAAACAGCGAGCCATCGCAGATCCACAAATTCGGAACGTCCCAGGTACGGCCGTCGGCATTGGTGACGCTGTCGCTCGGGCTCGTGCCCATGCGGCAGCCGCCCATGAGGTGCGCCGTGCTCGACGTTTCCGTCATGTCGCTCGCGCCGGCCGCCTCGAGCATGTCGTGCATGAAGCGCAGCGAGTGCTTGTAGAGACGCTTGTCGTTCTCGGAATAAGCATAGGTGACGCGGGCGAGCGGAATGCCGAACTCGTCGGTCTCGTCGGCGAGTGCGACGCGGTTCTCTTCGCGCGCATCGGTCTCGCCGACGATCTTGAGGCCCGCCATGTGATTGTAGAGCGCCATGCGCTGGCGCAATTCCATGCCGAACATGCCGGTGTCCGAGACCAGCGACCGCGCGTGATCGATCGGCAGTGGCCCCTGGCTCATGAAGGCGTAGCCGCCGTGGAAATCCTTGCCCTTGTCCTCGTAGTTCCAGTGCTCGCACACGGCCATGGACGGCGGGCCCTTGTACCAGCGGATCTCGTCCTGCATCACGCCCCACACGGCGTGATTGGAATGCACCATGAAATACTTGCCAACGAGGCCGTTCGAATTGGCGAGGCCGTCGGGATGCTTGGCGCAGGCCGAATGAAGAAGAAGTCTCGGCGTCTCGATCGCATAGCCGGCGACGACGACGTTGCGCGCGCGCTGGCGGCGCCATTGGCCGTTGCGGCGATAGACGACGCCGCTGGCAAGACCATCCGCGCCGGTCTCGATCTGGCCGACCATCGCCATGTCGCGGATCTCGGCGCCGGCGGCGATCGCGCGCGGGATGAAAGTGTTGAGCGCACTCTGTTTGGCGTTGGTCGAGCAGCCCGATTTGCAGAAGCCGCGATAGACGCAAGGTGGCGCCTTGCCGCGCGGCGCAGATAAGGTGGACAGCGGCGTCGCCGCCCATGGCACTCCGAGCGCCTCGGCGCCTTTCGCCAGCACGAGGCCGGCGGCGTTGATCTCGTGTTCGCGATAGGGATAGCGGCCGCGGGGCGGGCCCCATGGATAATGGACGGGCCCGGAGACCTTCAGCGCGTCTTCGGCCTCGTCGTAGTAGCGCCACATCTCGCGCCAGTCGATCGGCCAGTCGCGGCCGTAGCCGAGCTTGGTTTGCGAGGCGAACCATTCGGGCCGCCAGCGCAGGACCACCATCTGGAAGTGCACGGTCGAGCCGCCAACGGCGCGGCCGGAATTGTTCGAGCCGAACTCGACCGGATCGTCGCCGCCGCTGATCCGCTCGCCGAGCCAATAAAGTTTGCTTTGTTCGGTCTCGTCCGAAGCGAAATCGGACAGCGGCCGGTAGAACGCGCCGGCATCGAAGGCGACGACCGAGAAGCCGGCTTCGCTCAATTTCGCGGCGAGCGTCGCGCCGCCGGCGCCGGTGCCGACAATGGCGAAGTCGACGGCCTCGTCCTCGCGGTACTGCCGCATCGGGATCCAGCCGTCCTCAGAGAAGACGTCGGGCGCGCGTCCGTCGGTTGCGCGCGGTGTGTCGATCGTGCCGATCATTTGTACGCCGCGGCGCGCACCTGCGATGCGTCGCGCTCCTCGCCTTCCCAGGAATCGTGGCGGTTCGGCTGCAGCCGCACATAGCCGCGCGGCGACGCTGGGCCTCCGAAGCCGACCTCGCTCCACGCCGCCGGATGCGCGTAATAGGTCTCGACGATGACCTGGAGCAATTCGTGGCGCATGAACTTCTTCGCCGGCAGGTGCGGGCCCCAGGCCGGAGCCTCCGTCTCGCCCTTGTTCATCGCGTGCAGGATCAAGTCCTGCTCGGCCGGATCGAGCGCGACATAGGCGCGGCGAAAGTGGTGCTGCGCCTCCGCCTCGATGGCGTCGAGGCCGCGCCGCCAGCATTCGCGCATCGTCGGCAGCGGCTCGTAGCGCGTGCCGCTCGTGCGGTTCGCGTGAAGGCGCGCGTCGATGAACGGCGCGATCGGCACCTTGTCGTCGTCGCGCTCCGGCTGCGGCATGACGCGGTCGCAGACGGCGTCGAGCGTCGCGAATTGCGTCTCGGTGAGGAAGCGGCGCGGCGGCACGTCGTGCAGGCGTTGCGCCACGACATCGCGCGTCTGCTCGTTCCAGGAGGGCGAGCGCCATTTCGCCAGAACGTCGTAATCGGGATAGGGATTGCGGAAGGCACGATCAGACATCGGCGCCTCCGCGCGCGCCGAGCAGCGTCAGTGTGCCGAGGCCGGCGAAAGCGAGCCCGGTGAAGCTCGGCGGCGCCGGCAGCGGCGGCCCGGAAAACAAATTCTGCGACCAGTTCCTGAAGCCGCCCATGTTGCGCGAGACGCCGTAAGCGTGAAAGCCGGCTCCCGCGAGGCCGACGAGGGCCGTGAGCTTCAGGAGCGACCGCGTGACCTTGAGATTGCGTGCGGTGGGCTTCGCGCCGGAATGCGCGAGCGACAGTGCCGCGGCCGGCACGAGAGTGACCGGCACGTACATGAAGGGATCGTGGAAGGCGCCACGGAAATGCAGCAGCCACACTTCCGAGGCCGTGACCATGAGGCTCGCCGAGACGGACCAGGCGAGGCCGGTCGCGACCTTGCGCTGCGTGTCCGGCGCGGCGTAGCGCGCCCGCGGCAGCCGCGCCGCGGCCAGGCCAAGCACACCTGCGAGCGCCAGCGCGCCTGGGGCGGCGAAGGGCGCGGCATAGAAGATCGTCTGCCACGACAGGCCGCCCGGCCACTTGGTGATGTTGTAGAGGTGGAAGCCGAGCCCCGCTGTGCCGACGGCGAGCGCGGTGCCGAACACCGCGTTCGATACGCTCTTCGGTGTGCGGCCCGCGAGCGCCGTCGCCATCGTCGCGGTCGCGACCAGCGGCGCCAGCACCATGGCGCGATTGTCGTAATTGCCGCGGAAGTGCTCCATCGCGCTGTCCGCGACGACGCTCGCTGCCAGCATCGCCGCGCCGCCACTCAAGCCCTGCGCGCAAGCGCGATAGGGATCGGCTTTGCGCCGCGGCAGTGGCGCACGCTTGCGCCGCATGAGCGCACCCGCGAGACCGACACCGAGAAGCGCCGCACCGGCTGCGACCAGCGTCCGGTTCGAAACGGGAGGCCCCGTCCGCTCGCGATAGACCACGCCCTGCGCCGGCCGTTCGATCAGCGCCACGATCAATATCCCGCGATGAAAGCCGCTCCCGTCGGGCTAACGGCGGCGCCGTTGTGTGCGTTCCGTTACAAATCGGTGAGACGCGCGGCCGATGAGGACGCCGAGGCCCAAAGTCACCGCGGCGCCGGCGAGCACCGTGCCGAAGCGCGCGTGGTCGGCGTCCAGCGTCACGGCCCAACGGCTGGCGTCCTTGCCGAACGCGCCGTGCGTGCGGTGATACCGGTGGACCGGCGCATCGAGATTGTCCGGCCGCTCTGCTGGGATCGGCTGGCGCGTCATCTGTCCGTCGACCGCCGTGCGCGCCAGGTATTTTGCGATCCATCGCGGCGCGATCATCGTGCCGAGCACGAGCTCGGCGACGGTGCGGCTGACCCAGTATTCCGCCTTGCCCTCGCGCGCGGCGCGCAGGATGGCGCGCGCCGGCACTTCCGGTTCGAACACCGGCGGCACCGGCTGCGGATGCCGCGCAATGTGCGCGCGCGCCCAGTCGAACTGCGGCGTGTTGATGCCCGGCAACTGCACCATCGACACGCGCACGCGGCTGCCGTCGTGCTCGAGCTCCGTGCGCAGCGACTGTGTGAAGCCGCGAATGGCGAACTTTGCGGCACAATAGGCCGACTGCAGCGGGATGCCGCGATAGGCGAGCGCCGAGCCGACCTGCACGATCGTGCCCTCGCGGCGCGGGCGCATGTATTTCAGCGCGGCCAGCGTGCCGTGCACGAAGCCGAGATAGGTCACCTCGGTGACGCGCCGGAATTCGTCCGGCGTCATGTCGGCGATCGGCGAGAACACCGTGACCATCGCGGCGTTGACCCAGACGTCGATCGGGCCGAGCTCGCGCTCGAATTGCGCCGCGGCGGCGAACACGGCGCCGGCATCGGCGACGTCGCAGGCGTGGATCGCGACCGGCGCGCCGATCCGCATCAACTCCGCCTTGGTGTCCTCGAGTGCGTCGGCATCGCGGGCGATGAGGCCGAGGAACGCGCCCTGCCGTGCGAAGGCCGCCGCCGTCGCGCGCCCGACGCCGGCGGAAGCGCCGGTGATGACGACGACCTTGTTGCGGAACGGCGTACGGCCGAAAGGAAAGGCGAGGCTCATCGGGATGCCCGTTGCAGAGCGAGACGGTCGCAACGGCAACACGGCCGCGTGTGCCATGGTTCCGGCACACGGTTTCGGCGGAACGGCGCGTCGATCACACCGGCAGCAGGCCGTCGCTCTTGACTTCTTCCATCACGGCGTAGGTGCGCGTCTCGCGAACACCCGGCAAGGCGAGGAGGACAGTGCCGAGGAAACGGCGATAGGCCTTCATGTCGGGCAGGCGCACCTTGACGAGATAGTCGAACCCGCCGGCCACCATGTGGCATTCGAGCACTTCCGGCGCGCGGCGCACCGCGGTCGCGAACCGCTCGAACGCGTCGGGCGTCGTCTTGTCGAGCAGCACCTCGATGAACACCAGGAGTTCGAGGCCGAGCTTCTGCGGATCGAGACGCGCGCCGAAGCCGTTGATGTAGCCTTCGCTCTGCAGGCGGCGGAGGCGGTCGCCGGTCGAGGTCGGCGACAGTCCGATCTTGTCGGCGAGTTCGACCGCGGCGATGCGCCCATCCGCTTGCAGGATCGAGAGAATTCGCCGGTCCGTCTTGTCCAGGGCCGTCATTGATGGGGTCTTTCGTCGCTACAGCCGCAGATACTAAGGCTGTTGGCGGGATTTGGCTATCGAACCGCGGGCCGACTCAGGGCGTAGTGGTCTCCGGGAGACGCTCCGCATGCCGTCCGCGACCGGACAATTCTCTGCGCCTTACGCAGCCGACGATGTGGCGATGGCAGAGGCGCTTCTTGCCGAGGCGCCAGCGCCGGTGCGCAGCGCGGATATTGCCCGCCGTCTGCTCGAAGCGATGCGGGCGCACGGCAATCGCATCGGCGGCATCGAGGAAATCCTCCGCGAATATTCGATCTCGACCAAGGAGGGCGCGGCGCTGATGGTGCTCGCGGAGGCGCTGCTGCGCATTCCCGAGACCGAAGTCGCCGACCGGCTCATCATCGAGAAACTCGGCGAAGGCGGCTTCCGCGATCATGCCGCGACCTCGGACACGATGCTGGTCGCTGCGTCGGCCTTCGCGCTCGGGACGACCGCGCGCATCCTTGCGCCGGGCGAACCGGCCGGCGTGCTGCGCGGGCTGGCGCAGCGGATCGGCTTGCCGGCGGTGCGCGCCGCCGCCCGCAACGCCATGCGCGTTCTCGGCAACCACTTCGTCATGGGTCAGACGATCGGCGAGGCGGTGCGCCGCTCGCACAAGGGCGAGGCGGCGCACTATCGCTATTCGTTCGACATGCTCGGCGAGGGCGCCCGCACCGCGAAGGATGCCGAGCGCTATTTCGCGTCCTACCTCACCGCGATCGAGAGCATCGGTGCGTCCGCGGGCGGCAACGCGCTGCCCGACCAGCCCGGCATTTCGGTCAAGTTGTCGGCGCTGCATCCGCGCTACGAGGCGACCAACCGCGACAGGGTGCTCGCGGCGCTCGTTCCGGACGTGCTCGAATTGGCGCGCGCGGCCAAGCAGGGCGAACTCAATTTCACGATCGATGCGGAGGAGGCGGACCGCCTCGAATTGTCGCTGGACGTGCTCGCTGCCGTGTTCGCCGATCCGTCGCTGCGCGGCTGGGACGGCTTCGGTCTTGCCATCCAGGCCTACCAGAAGCGCGCGCGCGCCGTCATCGCGCATGTCCGCGACCTGGGCGATGCGCTGTCCAGCAACCTCATGGTCCGGCTGGTCAAGGGCGCCTATTGGGACACCGAGATCAAGCGGGCGCAGGAGCGGGGCATTGCCGACTATCCGGTCTTCACGCGCAAGGCGATGACCGATCTCAACTACCTCGCCTGCGCGCGCGACCTCGTCTCGGCCAAACGGATCTACCCCCAGTTCGCGACACACAATGCCCTGACGATCGATTCCGTCATCGCGATCGCCGGCTCCTCTCCGTTCGAGTTCCAGCGGCTCTACGGCATGGGCGATGCGCTTTATGCGCGGCTGCACGTCCTCAAACCGTCCATCCCGTGCCGCATCTATGCGCCGGTCGGCGGCCACAAGGATCTGCTCGCCTATCTCGTGCGCCGCCTGCTGGAGAACGGCGCGAACTCGTCGTTCGTCATGAATGCCGGCGACGAGAGTGTGCCCGTCGACAAGCTTTTGCGTGCGCCGTCCGAGATCATTGGCCGGCCGGAGGCGGCGCGCCATCGCGGCCTGCCGCTTCCCGCAAGACTTTTCGGTGACGCGCGCCTGAATTCGAGCGGAGCGGAGTTCGGAAGCCGAGACGCCCTCGCGGCCTTGCAGGCCGGGATCGCTCAGGCGTCGCATCGTGCCGCCGATGCCGCGCCAATCATCGGCGGGCGCATCGTGGATCTGCCGCGGAGCGAACGGAAGAGCCCGATCGACGGGGCGACGATCGTCGGCGCGGTGGCGGATGCAGATGAGCGGCTGGCTGGCGAGGCGGTTACAGCGGCCATCGCCGGCTTCGCGGCATGGAGCGCGACGCCGGTCGACGAACGCGCGTCTGCCTTGGAGCGCGCTGCTGACGCGCTCGAAGTCAATCGCGGGCGCCTGCTGCACCTGTTGTCGCTCGAAGGTGGGAAGACCCTCGACGACGGCGTCGCCGAGGTGCGCGAGGCTGTCGATTTCTGCCGCTATTACGCCGCCGAGGCGCGGCGTCATTTCACCGCGTCCCTGCGGATGCCGGGACCGACCGGCGAGACCAACGATCTCGCATTGCGCCCGCGCGGCGTTTTCGTCGCGATCTCGCCGTGGAATTTCCCGCTCGCGATTTTCATCGGGCAGGTGGCCGCGGCGCTCGCGGCGGGAAACACCGTCATCGCCAAGCCCGCGGAGCAGACGCCGCTGATCGCGGCTGAAGCCGTCCGCATCCTGCATGCGAGCGGCGTTCCGCGCTCCGCGCTCGGGCTTCTGCCCGGCGACGGCGCGGTCGGCGCCGCGCTGGTTGCGGATCCGCGCATTGCCGGCGTCGTCTTCACCGGCTCGACCGAGGTCGCGCGCCTCATCAATCGCGCGCTGGCGGCAAAGGACGGACCGATCGTGCCGCTGATCGCCGAGACCGGCGGTATCAATGCGATGATCGTCGATTCGACCGCGCTGCCCGAGCAGGTGACAGACGACGTGATCATTTCGTCGTTCCGCTCCGCAGGCCAGCGCTGCTCGGCGCTCCGGCTGCTGTGCGTCGAGGAAGGAATCGCGGAGGCCGTCGTCGAGATGATCGCCGGCGCCGCGCGGGAGCTGAATATCGGCGATCCGCGCGATTCATCGACCCATGTCGGGCCCGTCATCGATCGTGACGCGCGCGACCGTCTGCTGGCGTACATCGAGGCGCAGCGCCGGCGCGGGCGCATCCTGCATGCGGGCCGGGCGCCGGAGGCGGGCTGCTTCGTCGCGCCGCACATCGTCCGGCTCGACGATGTCGGGGACCTGAAGGAAGAAATCTTCGGCCCGGTCCTGCATGTCGTGACGTACAAGGCGTCCGAACTGGATCAACTGGTCGCGGCGATCCGCGACAAGGGTTACGGGCTGACGCTTGGCATTCATAGCCGCCTGACCGAGACGGTGTCGCGTGTCGTGCGTGCATTTCCGGCGGGCAACGTCTACGTCAACCGCAACATGATCGGCGCGGTCGTCGGCGTGCAGCCTTTCGGCGGGTTCGGCCTGTCGGGGACGGGGCCGAAGGCGGGCGGCCCTCATTATCTCCTGCGTTTTGCCACCGAACAGACCTGCACGGTCAACACCGCAGCGATCGGCGGCAATACCGCGCTCATCTCATTGGGCGACTGATCGCACACCTAGCCGCGCGCGACGACGTACGCGCCGACGCCGATGACGATTGCGGAGAAGATGCGGGTCAGCGCGTGCTTGTGCGATGACAGCCTGCGCGCGAGTGCGATGCCGCCAAGGCCGCCAACTGCGCCGCCGAGGACGAACAGGCCGGCGAGCGTCCAGTCGACGAGGCCGGACACGGAATAGCTCGCAGCGGTGGTGAGACCGAAGGCCGTCACGGCGAACAGCGACGATCCGATGGCGTTGATCAGCGGCATGCCGGTCGCCGCAATGAGGCCGGGCACGATCAGGAAGCCGCCGCCGATGCCGAAAAAGCCGGACAGCACGCCGACGGCAAAGCCGATGCCGGCGAGCCAGGGCAGAAGATGCAGGCTGTCGCGCGTCAGCATGACCGCCGGGTCGCCCCCCGATTTGCGCGGGCGGAGCATCAGCACGCCGATCACGATCATGAGCGCGCCGAACAGGGTCAGCAGCCGGCCGCCGTCGACGAGCTTGCCGAAATGTGCTCCCGCGGCGGCTCCGGCCATCCCCGCCAGCGCGAAAACGATGGCGCAATTCCATTTGACGGTGTGGGCGCGGGCGTGGCCGACGAGATTGGCCGCGGCGCTCGCCGCGACGGCGACCGCGCTTGTGCCGATCGCGACATGAGGCGAGTCGACGCCGACGACATAGACGAGCAGCGGCACCGCCATGATCGAGCCGCCGCCGCCGACGAGACCGAGGGTGAAGCCGACGAGGCCGCCCGAGCCGATGGCGAGCAGGGCGTGAAGCGCGGTCATTTCACCGCGGCGTAGGTGCGCCGGTTCCACGGCATGATCGCGAGCAGCCGCGCCATGCCGCAGAAGCCGGTCGTGCCGGCCACCAGAAGGCCGGCGCCGACGAAACCGGCGAGCGCATAGAATGCCGGCGCAGCCAGCGCGCCGAGCAGCACGCCGGCCAGCACCAGCGAGCCGGCGCCGATCTGCACCTGGCGTATGATGTCGATCGGCGCGTTGCGATCGAGCGTCACCGGCAGGCCGGCCTTCTTCCAGGCGTCGAGGCCGCCGTCGAGGATGTAGGTCTGGCATGCGCCGGAGACTGCGGCGAGACGCGCGGCATTGCCGCGCGTGCGCGCGCCGGAGCGGCAGTGAAAGACAAGCACCGAGTCGCCGGTCCGGACCGGCGTGTTGCTTTCGATGCGGCTCAACGCATGGTGCCGCGCGCCCGGAATGTTCTCGCGCGCATGTTCGTCGGCTTCCCGGATGTCGATCAGCACGGCGCCTTGGCGAACGAGCTCGGCGGCGCGGGCAGGGGAGATGGTCTCGAGGGTGCTCATGTGATCTCTCTTGTTGCTTGTTGTTGCCGCCCTCACGGGCAGTAGATGTCCTTCAGCAGCATCAGGAGCCGCTTCGCGTTGTCGTCGGCGATCCGATAGAAGACGGCTTGCGCCTCGCGGCGCGTGGCGACGAGGCCTTCCTCGCGCATTCTGGCCAGGTGCTGCGACAGCGCCGACTGGCTGAGGCCGACGGCGGCGGCGAGGTCGCCGACGGCCATCTCGCCCTTGAGCGCCAGGCGGCACAGGATCAGCAGCCGGTTCTCGTTGGCCAGCAGCTTGAGCAGGGCGGCCGCCTCCGCCGCCTTGCTTTCGAGGTCCGCCATCGCGGCGCCCGCCGTTTTGCTAACCTGTGTGCGCCGCTTCACCGACCGCCTCCGTAAATTAGGTATTGCTAATTTAGGGGTAGCTAATATATTCGTCAAGCCCTATACGAGAGCCGCAGGAGACAAGCGTCATGGCCGCCACCGCAAAGGCCGAGATCAAAGGCTTTTTCGACGAGCCGACCAATACGGTCAGCTATCTGGTCTGGGATCCGGCGACCCGCGACGCGGCGGTGATCGATCCGGTGCTCGATTTCGACCCCAAGAGCGGCGAGGCCAATGTGACGGCCGCCGACGCGATCCTCGCCGAGGCGAAGCGGCTCGGTTTGAAGATCGGCCGCGTGCTCGAGACGCACGTCCATGCCGACCATCTATCGGCAGCGCCCTACATCAAGACGATTACCAATGCACCGGTCTGCATCGGCGAGCACATCCGCGACGTGCAGCAGATCTTCCGGCCGGTGTTCAATGCCGCGGACGTCTCCGGCGACGGCTCGGAGTTCGACCACCTGTTCAAGGATGGCGAGCGCTTCACCATCGGCGGCGTCGACGCCGAAGTGATGTACACGCCCGGTCACACGCCGGCCTGCGTGTCCTATCGCATCGGTGACGCGGTCTTCGTCGGCGATACGATGTTCATGCCGGACTACGGCACGGCGCGCGCCGACTTCCCTGGCGGCGACGCGCACGCGCTCTATCGTTCCATCCGGCGTATCCTTTCGCTGCCGCCGCAGACGCGGCTGTTCATGTGCCACGACTACAAGGCGCCGGGCCGCGACCAATATGCATGGGAGACGACGGTGGCGGAGGAGAGTGCGCGCAACGTGCATATCCGCGACGGCATCAGCGAGGAGGAGTTCGTTGCTAAGCGCGTCGCGCGCGACAAGACGCTGTCGACACCGCTTCTGCTCCTGCCGTCGATCCAGGTGAACATGCGCGCCGGGCACTTCCCGCCGGCGGAGGCGAACGGCGTGCGCTACCTGAAGGTGCCGCTCAAGCTCGGCGCGTGAGGTCGTGAAGCGATAGGCCTCGGCTATTTCGCAATCGCACATTCGGATCGTCGTATAGCCCGCGCCTATCGCCGCGGGTCTCATCATCGAAGATGCAAATCGGGGTATTCGTCATACGTTATTGATTGCGCGGTGCGCGCCGGTTACTGCCCGATATGCGTCATCGCAGGGCAGCCGAATGAAACGACATCGCGAGTGGAATGCCGACATTGCAGCGGATGTGATCGCGTTGCATCGCGGGCGGGACGGAGCGATGCTGCCGATCCTGCACGACCTGCAGGAGACCTTCGGCTATATTCCGGACGAGGCGAAGCCGCTCATCGCGAAAGCGCTCAATCTCTCTCGCGCCGAAGTGCACGGCGTCGTCACTTTTTATCATGATTTTCGCGACGCGCCGGCTGGCCGCCACGTCCTCAAGCTGTGCCAGGCGGAAGCGTGCCAGTCCTGCGGCTGCGATGCGCTGACGTCCCGCGCGGAAGCGGCGCTCGGCATCAAGCTCGGCGAAACCAGCGCCGACGGCCGCATCACGCTCGAGCCGGTCTATTGCCTCGGGCTCTGCGCAACCGCGCCGTCGGCGATGATCGACGGCCGCGTGGTCGGCCGTCTCACCGAAAAGAAGCTCGACACTCTGCTGGCGGAGGCCGACCGATGAGCCTGCGTCTTTATGTCCCGGGCGATTCGGCCGCGGTCGCGGTCGGCGCCGACGACGTGGCTGAAGCCCTGCGGCAGGCGGCGGTGGCGCGAAAGCTCGACATCGACATCGTGCGCACCGGTTCGCGCGGCCTGTTCTGGCTGGAACCGATGGTGGAAATCGCCACGCCGCAGGGGCGAATTGCCTATGGCCCGATCGAAGTTTCCGATGCCGGCTCCCTTCTGAATGCCTTGGGCGGCGACGGCGCGCACGCGCGGCGCCTCGGCAAGCCCGAGGAAATCCCGTTCCTCAAAAGGCAGACCCGCCTGACCTTCGCGCGCTGCGGCATCGTCGATCCGCGTTCACTCGCCGACTACTGCGCGCATGGCGGCTACAAGGGTCTCGAAAAGGCGCTCACGTTCGGCCAAGCGGCGATTGTCGAACAGGTCACCCAGTCCGGCCTGCGCGGCCGCGGCGGCGCCGGCTTTCCGACCGGAATCAAATGGAAAACGGTGCTCGAGACGCAGGGCCCGCAGAAATACATTGTCTGCAACGCCGACGAAGGCGACAGCGGTACCTTCGCCGACCGCATGATCATGGAAGGCGATCCCTTCGTCCTGATCGAAGGCATGACGATCGCCGGCATCGCCGTCGGCGCCACCAAAGGCTACATCTACATCCGCTCGGAATATCCGTACGCCATCGCGGTGATGAACGACGCGATCGCGGCGGCCCGGAAGGGCGGCATGCTCGGTGCGAGTCTCGTCGGCTCGGCCTTCAGTTTCGATCTCGAAGTGCGCGTCGGAGCCGGCGCCTATGTGTGCGGCGAAGAGACCTCGCTGCTCGACAGTCTCGAAGGCAAGCGCGGCATGGTGCGCGCCAAGCCGCCGCTGCCGGCGCACAAGGGCCTGTTCGGCAAGCCGACCGTCATCAACAACGTGCTGTCGCTTGCCTCGGTGCCGGTGATCCTGGAGAAGGGCGCGGCTTACTACCGCGACTTCGGCATGGGCCGCTCGCGCGGCACGATGCCGATCCAGCTCGCCGGCAACATCAAGCACGGCGGCCTTTACGAAATCGCCTTCGGCGTCACGCTCGGCGAACTGATCGATGAGATCGGCGGAGGCACGCGCTCGGGCCGTCCAGTCCGTGCAGTGCAGGTCGGCGGTCCGCTCGGGGCCTACTTTCCGCGCGCGCTGTTCGACACGCCGTTCGACTACGAAGCCTTCGCCGCAAAGGACGGTCTGATCGGCCATGGCGGCATTGTCGTGTTCGACGACACCGTCGACATGGCCAAGCAGGCGCGCTTCGCGATGGAGTTCTGCGCCATCGAGTCGTGCGGCAAGTGCACGCCCTGCCGCGTCGGCTCAGCGCGCGGCGTTGAGGTCATGGACCGCATCATTGCGGGCGAGAACCGCGCCGCCAACACGGCGCTGCTCGAAGACCTCTGCAACACGCTGAAATTCGGTTCGCTCTGCGCCCTCGGCGGCTTCACGCCGTACCCGGTGATGAGCGCGCTCGTCCATTTCCCGGAAGACTTCGGCGCGCCGCCGCGTCTTCAGGCCGCTGAATAAGGAGACGTCCATGTCCTTCGTCACCGAGATCGACTACGGCACGCCGAAATCCAGGGCGGAAAAGACCGTCACGCTCACGATCGACGGCAAGGCGGTCACCGTGCCCGAGGGCACCTCGATCATGCGCGCGGCGATGGACGCGGGCACCGAGATCCCGAAATTGTGCGCCACCGACATGCTCGACGCCTTCGGCTCCTGCCGCCTGTGCCTCGTCGAGATCGAGGGCCGCAACGGCACGCCGGCCTCCTGCACCACGCCGGTTGCCGACGGCATCGTCGTGCACACGAAGACGGATCGTCTCGACCGCATCCGCAAGGGCGTGATGGAGCTTTACGCTTCGGATCATTCCATCCACTCGCTGGATCGCGCGGCGAACGGCAACAAGTACGTCGATTTGCTCGACGTGGCGGAGGAGGTCGGCCTTAGGGAGGTGCGTTACGGCTTCGACGGCGCGCATCACCCGAACGCCGGCGTCGACGACTCCAATCCGTATTTCGTCTACGACCCGGCCAAGTGCATCGTCTGCTCGCGTTGCGTGCGCGCTTGCGAGGAAGTGCAGGGCACCTTCGCACTGACGATCTCCGGCCGCGGCCTCGATTCGATCGTTTCGGCCGGCATCGACGAGAGCTTCCTCGAATCGGAGTGCGTGTCCTGCGGCGCCTGCGTGCAGGCCTGCCCGACCGGATCGCTGATCGAGAAGAGCGTGCTCGCGGCCCTGCAGGAGGACAAGCCGGCCGAAAGCTCGGTGGTCACGACCTGCGCCTATTGCGGCGTCGGCTGCTCGTTCAAGGCCGAGATGCAGGGCGAGACAGTGGTGCGCATGGTGCCGTACAAGGACGGCAAGGCGAACCGCGGCCATTCCTGCGTCAAGGGACGCTTCGCCTGGGGCTACGCCAACCACAATGAGCGCATCCTCAAGCCGATGCTGCGCGAGAAGATCACCGACCCGTGGCG
>JBQCFB010000456.1:0-2806 GCA_051959715.1 Pseudolabrys sp. | reverse complement strand
TTTCCCGTGCTGCTGCAATGTGTTCGCGGAAGCTCTTCAATTGATCGTTCCGCGGCCCAGTGTCGTAATGGTAGTCGAGCCCGGCCTCGCCAATGGCCACGACCTTCGGATGCTTCGACAGGCCGACCAGCGTCCTGGCGTCGACATCCAACTCTTCGGAGGCCTGATGCGGATGTGTCCCGATGGTGCAGAACACTTCGGGGTATTTCTCTGCAATCGCAACGAGCTGTGCCTGTCTCTTCACCCGGGTCGAGATCGTGACGATGCGGCCGACCCCCGCCGCCCGCGCCCGCGCCACGACCGCGTCGAGTTCGGCCGCGAAGTCTGGGAAATCAAGATGGCAGTGGCTGTCGACCAGCATCGTCAGGGCTTCGCTTTCGGCTGATCTTTCGGCTTTTTGGGCGGCTTGCCCTCGGGCTTGGTGCCGCCTTCGGCCTCCGGCTCAATCCAGCGCGGGAAGACCGGCGCCGGCGCCGGCAGGGTGCGGCCGGCGACGATGCGCGTGCCGAGAGCCGCGAAATCGCGCTCCTCGGCCTTCACCGCCAGCAGGTCGAGCATCTTGCCCGCGGACGAGGGCACGAAGGGCTGTGCCAGGATGCAGACCTGGCGGAGCACCTCGGCCGTGACGTAGAGGATCGTCCCCTGCCGCTTCGGATCGGTCTTGGCGAGTCCCCACGGCGCCTCGGAGGCGAAGTAGCGGTTGGCGTCGGCCACCACGGCCCAGATCGTGTTGAGGATGTGGTGCAGGCCGCACGTCTTCATTTGCTCGCGCGCCGAAACGATCATGGCGTCGGCGGCGGCGAGGATCGTCTTGTCGGTCTCGGTGAACGCGCCCGGCTCCGGCAGCACGCCGCCGAACGCCTTGCCGATCATCGACAGTGAGCGCTGCGCCAGATTGCCGAGGTCGTTGGCGAGGTCCGCGTTGATGCGGTTTACGATCGCCTCGTGGCTGTAATTGCCGTCCTGGCCGAACGGCACTTCGCGCATGAAGAAGTAGCGGAACTGGTCGACGCCGTAAGTGTCGGACATCGTGAACGGATCGATCACGTTGCCGACCGACTTCGACATCTTCTCACCGCGGTTGAACAGGAAGCCGTGCGAGAAGATGCGCTTCGGCACGGCGACGCCGGCCGACATCAGGAAGGCCGGCCAGTAGACGGCGTGGAAGCGCACGATGTCCTTGCCGATTACGTGCAGGTCGGCCGGCCAGTAGCGCGTGAATTTCTCGGACTTGTCGTCGGGAAAGCCCGCGGCGGTGATGTAGTTGGTCAGCGCGTCGACCCAGACATACATGACGTGCTTCGGATTGCCCGGCACCGGCACGCCCCAGTCGAAGGTCGTGCGCGACACCGACAGATCCTGCAGGCCGCCCTTCACGAAGCTCGCCACCTCGTTCATGCGCTCGCGCGGCAGCACGAAGTCGGGGACCTTTTCGTAGAGGTCGAGCAGCTTCTGCTGATAGGCGGACAGCTTGAAGAAGTAGCTCTCCTCCTCGACCCATTCGACCGGCGTTCCGGTCTTGGTGGCGATGCGCTTGCCGTGCTCGTTGAGATGCGTCTCGTCCTCGGCGTAATAGGCCTCGTCGCGCACCGAGTACCAGCCGGCATATTTGTCGAGATAGATGTCGCCCGCCTTCTCCATCCGCTCCCAGATCGCCATGGACGAGCGGTAGTGCCGCTCCTCGGTGGTGTGGATGAAGTCGTCGTTCGAGCATTCGAGCCGCGCGACCATGGCCTCGAAGCGCGGCACGTTGCGGTCGCGCAGCTGCCGCGCCGTCAGCCCGAGCCTGGCGGCGGTCTGCTGCATCTTCTGCCCGTGCTCGTCGGTGCCGGTCAGGAAGAAGACGTCGAAGCCGTCGAGCCGCTTGAAGCGGGCGATGGCGTCGGTCGCGACGGCCTCGTAGGCGTGGCCGATGTGCGGCTCGCCGTTCGGGTAGGAGATCGCGGTCGTGATGTAGAACGGGGTCTTGGCGGCCATTCGACTGTCAATATGGGGCGCAATGCGCCGTTTTCACGAAGATCAGACCGGCCTTGTGCCGGGCCTCGGCGGCTTATGCAAGGCGGCTCTCCGGGCGAGGGGGCAGCCCTCCCCTAGCCGCCCGCCTCCTCGGCGATCGCCGCCAGCTTCCCGACGGTATTGATGTTGCGGATCGTCGCCGGGCCGAAGGCCTTCGGCAGCTTGAGCTTCGAGCGGCCCATGCCATCGGGGAAGTGGATGTAGACCTCGCGCCGGCCGGCTGCGACCTCCTCCTTCCCCGGGATGTCGATGTTCGTGACCATCGCCTTGGTGACCCGCTTGCCGAGGAAGGCGACCCCAACCTTGGCCGGCGACGCCTTGGGGAACGGGTTGTCCTGGCGCACCGCCGTCACCTCTTTTGCCGAACGGACCGCGACGTCGGCCGGTTTGCCGAGCGCCTTGGTCAGCGCTGCGGTGAGCGCCTTGTGCACGGCCGCCTCGCCCTTGCGGCTTTCGAACACGACGTTGCCGCTCTGGATGTAGGTCTTCACGTTCTCGAAGCCGAGATCGGTGCAGAGCCCGGCGAGCTTCTTCATCGGCAGTTTACCGGTGCCGCCGACATTGATGGCGCGCAGCAGCGCGACGTAAACGGTCATTCCAGGTCCTATGGTGCGGTCGTGAACCAGGCCGGCCCGACGGCAAGTTCGGGCCAGCCGATGTCGCGGCCGGCTTTCGCTGCCGCCACGTCCGGCGCCAGTGAAGCGTCCCAGTGCTGCGCCGTGAAGCGCTTGCCGGTGACGGCGTCCGCGGCGTCCGACATCAGCCAGGCGAGCGGCGGCCCCATGATCGA
>JBQCFB010000455.1:0-3379 GCA_051959715.1 Pseudolabrys sp. | reverse complement strand
CCACGGCCCTGACCGCCGCCGCGCTGATGCCGAAGGGCGCCGCGGCGCAAGGCGGTGCGCCGACGGGCGGGCTGCCGGCGCGCGGCGAGTTCGTCATCCGCGGCGCACACGTCCTGTCGATGGACCAGGCGGTCGGCGATTTCGCCAGCGGCGACGTGCATGTGCGCGACGGCGCCATCGTCGCGGTCGGCGCTTCGGTGAACGCGCCTGGCGCGCAGGCGATCGACGGCAAGGGCATGATCTGCATGCCCGGCTTCGTCGACACGCACTGGCACCACTGGACCACCTTCCTGCGGCCGGTGATGCGCGCCGACGATCCGAAGAAGACCTACTTTCCGGTGACCTTCGCACTCGCGCAGCACTACACGCCCGAGGACAGCTACCGCGCCGTGCGGCTCGGTCTCGCCGAGGCGGTCAGCGCCGGCGTCACCACCACGCACAACTGGGCGCACAACGTGCGCAGCCCGGCACATGCCGACGCCGAGGTCCGCGCGATGCGAGAGAGCGGCCTGCGCGGCCGTTTCGCCTATGGCCCGGCCCAGGGCATGCCGAACACCCAGCAAATGGACTTCGCCGACATGGCGCGGCTCAAAAAGGACATCGGCACCGACCCGATGCTCACGCTTGGCGTCAACTCGCGCAATATCGACGGCAACAACGCCTCGCGCGGCGCCATCGACGCGGCCATGGCCAAGAAGGAATGGGGCCAGGCGCGCGACCTCGGCCTGCCGATCACCCTGCACACCAATGGCAGCGCCTCGATTCAGCTCCTCAAGGACGCCGACCTGCTCGGGCCGGACGTGCAGCTCGTGCATCCGCTCAACACCGTCGCCGCCGACTGGGAATTGCTCGCCAAGCACGGCGTGCATTATTCGACTTCGCCGCTCGGCGAGGCCGGCCGGTCCGGCGAGATGCAGTTCATCGAGATGATGGAAGCCGGCGTGCTGGTGTCGATGTCGATCGACAACGTCACCGCCGAACGGTGCGACTGCTTCGCCTGCATGCACATGCTCCAGACCGTCAACAAGCACCGCACCGGCGGCAAGTTCAAGCTGACGACGAAGAAGCTGGTCGAGATGGCGACCATCGACGGCGCCCGCGACCTCGGCTTCGACAAGGTCACAGGCTCGCTGACGCCGGGCAAGCGCGCCGACGTCATCCTGGTGCGGACGAAATCGCCGCACATGGGCGGCGACGGCGATCCCTACGACGCGCTGGTGCAGCTCGCGCAGCCCTCCGACGTCGCACTGGTGATGGCCGACGGCCGTATCCTGCATCGCGACGGCAAGTTCACCGCGCTCGACTACGACAAGCTCGCCGCCGACGGCGCGCAATCGCTCGCGTCGCTCAAGGCCAAGGCGAAGTGGAGCTAAAAAAAGAGGGCCCCGGCGAGAAGGCCGGGGCCAGTTTGGCCGAACTCAGATCGGGGAGAAACGACGTTCGGCTTTCAGAACTCGTAAATCTCAGGCGTTGAGGCGCGAGAGCGCGGCGCGGTTGCGCAGCACGATGCGGCGCGAGGTCGGCACGGCGATCGCCGCGCCCTTCTCGAGCTGGGTGAGCGTGCGCGACACGGTCTCGATGGTCAGGCCGAGATAGTCGGCGATGTCCTGCCGCGACATGGGCAGGTCGACCTCGGTGCTCGCGGCCGAACGCTTGGCCATCTCGAGCAGGAAGCCGGCGACGCGCTCCTGCGCGGTCTTGATCAGCAGCATGATGTGGTCCTGCGCGCGCTGCAGCTCGCCGGCCGTCATGGCCCAGAGCTGGCGGGCGACCTCGGTATCGCGGGCGGCGAGTCCGACGACCGACGAGCGCTTGATGACGAGGACCTTGGAGTCGACGATCGCTTCGGCGGAGAAGGTGTGCTCTTCGCCGATCTCGAGGCCGAACACGTCGCCGGGCAGGTAGAAGGCGCCGATCTGGCGGCGGCCGTCATTGAGAACCTTGTAGGTCCGCACGGTGCCGCTGAGGACCTTGTAGAGATACTCGGCCGGCTCGTTCTCGCCGTAGATTTCGGCGTTGCGGCCGAACGGCATCGGCGCGCCCATGAGCTCGATCGACGAGTGGAAGGCCTTGTTGCCGGCCACCGGCGCGACCGGACGGGACTGCTGCTGCTGCGGGACGGTGGAGGTGCGTTGGATCGCCGTTTGCGTGAGCATTGCGCTGGACCCCGTTTGCATTCGATGATGCTGGGATAGCGCTGGCGAACCGCTGTCGAAATTCAGATAATGAACATAAGGGTTTTACCGGAGGGGACCGGGGAATGCGCCCGGGCTAGATCGCTGTCCGGAAGACATGCCGCAAGCCATTGAAAAATCCGAGCTAATTCGCGCCTGGGACCGCCTCTGGTGGCTGCCTTATGTGCTGGTGCCGGTGTTCGTCGCGGCCTGCCTGGTGGTGCGCAGCGCGCTGCTGCCGATTCTCCACAACCAGACGATATTTCTCTACTTCGTCCCGGCCGTACTGCTGGCGTCGGGTCTCGGCGGCGCCGGGCCGGGCCTGCTCGCGACCGTGCTCAGCCTCGTCTGCGTGTTCACCGTCTTCGTCGACGCGACCGAGCTGACCGCGGTTTCCTTCACCAACAGCACCGCCTTCACGCTCATCAGCATCGGCATGACCTGGGGCGGCGAACTGCTCCGCCGCGAGCGCAGGCGCACGACGGCGATGACAGAGGACGCACTGGCTCGCCAGGCGCACCTGCAATCGATCCTCGACACCGTGCCGGAAGCCACCATCGTCATCGACGAGCGCGGCATCATGCACTCGTTCAGCGTCGCCGCCGAACGGCTGTTCAATTACACGGCGCGCGAAGCAATCGGCCAGAACGTCAAGATCCTGATGCCGGCGCCCTATCGCGAGGCGCACGACGGCTATCTCTCGCGCTACATGCGCACCGGCGAACGCCGCATCATCGGAATCGGCCGCGTCGTGGTCGGCATGCGCAAGGACGGCTCGACCTTCCCCATGGAGCTCGCCGTCGGCGAGATGAACTCCGGCAACCAGCGCTTCTTCACCGGCTTCATCCGCGACCTGACCGAGCGGCAGAAGACCGAAGCGCGTTTGCAGGAGCTGCAATCCGAGCTCGTGCATATTTCACGGCTGACGGCGATGGGCGAGATGGCCTCGACGCTGGCGCACGAGCTCAACCAGCCGCTCTCGGCGATCTCGAACTACCTGAAGGGTTCGCGCCGCCTGCTCGACGCGGCGGAGGACGAGCGCTCGGCGACTTTGCGCGACGCGTTGGAGAAGGCCGGCGACCAGGCGATGCGCGCCGGGCAGATCATCCGGCGGCTGCGCGACTTCGTCTCGCGCGGCGAGAGCGAGCGGCGCGTCGAGAGCATCACCAAGCTGGTCGAGGAAGCGAGCGCGCTGGCGCTGGTCG
>JBQCFB010000454.1:0-2170 GCA_051959715.1 Pseudolabrys sp. | reverse complement strand
CAGTGAGCACGCTCGCGGCAAAGCTTGCGCAGGCGCGCGCCGAGGCGCGGGCGATGACCGCGCGCGAGGCGGGCGGCGCAGTCGCCTCCGTCACTGACGCCTATCGCGTGCAGGACGCGCTCGCCGCCACGCATGGCGCGGTGCGCGCCTGGAAGGTGTCGGCGCTCGTCCCGGAACAGCAGCGCGGCTACCCGACCGACCGGCCGGTCGGCGGCGCGCTGTTTGTCCCGTTCTGCCACGACACACCGGCGCGGCTGGCGCTCAAGAGCTTCGTCGCACCGCTGATGGAATGCGAGATCGCGTTCAAGCTCGGCCGCGACCTGCCGATGCGCGCGGCGTCCTATACGCGCGCCGAGATTGCCGAGGCGATCGAGGCCATGGTGCCGGCGATCGAGATCGCCGACTGCCGCTGGTCGGCCGACGCGACCGACTTGCAGAAGCTCGCCGACAACATGGGCAACGGCGCCTTCATCGCCGGCGCCGCCGTGCGGGACTGGCGCAGCGTCGATCTCGGCGGCCGCGAGGTCGTGCTGACGCTGAACGGCACCGATGTCGCGCGCGGTCCCTGCGCAAAAGTGCTCGGCGATCCGCTGATGGGCGTCGTCGGGCTGGCCAATGCGCAACCGCTGCCGGCCGGCGGATTGAAGCGCGGGCAGATCGTCACCACCGGCACCTGCATCACGCCGATCGCGATGAAGGCCGGCGCGTATGTCGCGGATTTCGGAGCGCTGGGGCGGGTGGAATTGACGGTCGGCTGACCTTCCCCGTCGTCGCGAGGCGCGAATGCGAGCCTCGAAGGACCTCTGAGTCAGAGATCCTTCGAGGCGCGCCTTCGGCGCGCACCTCAGGATGACGGGAGACGTGATTCATCGCCCGTGTTCTTTAATCGGCGCCGGGTACGCCGCAGTCCGAATTCCAATTCTTCGCCCCCATCGAAAGGAGCGGAGCGCCGGCAGACGCGGGAGCTTGCGATCGCTCCCTGGGCGGCTGGCGAGGCCGCCCGAGACACCCTGCGAAGGCGTCCCGTTCCTCCTTGCGATCGGAGGAACGCGCCTTCCGGCGCTCCACTTGCGGCGTTTGAGTCCCCTTGGGCCGTGCTTCCGGGCGAGACCAGGTCCTCAGTACGGACCCATCCGGAGCGGTGGCCACCGCTCCTTCGTCGTCGTCAACGTGCAGCCATTCAAGGCAGCCGGTCGTGATGCCGGCGGACGGCTGGCCGGGGCTTCCGGGGGCTGGGTTACGAGCCCCTCCCGCGGGCGCCGCATCAACGAAGCGGGTTTCCCCGTTTCGTCCGGTGAGACGACAAGGCCGCATCTCCGGCCCCGCCTCTCACCGCCGCTCCGTCCTCGGCACGTCTCCGGCGACGCCCCTCGAAGAGCAGGACAGGCGCTAGATAGGCATATCGCCCTAGCTAGGTCAATAGTCCGTGGAAAAGAATTTGTGCTGCGGTGCCGCAGATGGATCCGTTGCCGCACGTGCCTCTCCCCTCCGTGGCAGAGGGCAGCCGCAGCCTGGGCAGCCAAAAAGAATGGGTGAGGGGGCTGCCCCCTCACCCGCCAGAATGCGTTGATCGGATCTCAATGCCCTCTCCCACAGAGGGCAGAGGGCGCTACGACTGACGCTGCATACGCGCCCTTGGCAGACGGCGAGACTCAGCCCGTCACGACCGGCACCAGCTCGACCGTGCGCTGGTGGCGCTGCACGGCGCTCGAGGCGACGACGGTGCGGTTCTCGGCGTAGGCCTCGTGGTTCTTCTCGATGTCGTCGAGATCATAGAGGTAATTCACCATGAAGCCGTTGGCCTGCTTCATGGCGCGCTCGCCGACATCGCCGAGATAGTCGAGCCGCTCCAGCCTTGCGCCATTGCCGAGATGGAAGCGCGCGACCGCGTCGAGCGGCGCGCCGCGCTTGTTCTTGGCGCGCAGGAAATACCAGGCGGCGGCGCGCAGCATCGGCTCGCGCAGCGCCTCCTTCGTCTCCTCGTTCTGCCACCAGCCGGGCTGGTCGAGCGCGGCGAAGGCCTCCTTGTCGGCGGTGGAGAGCGCGATCGACGTTTCGCTCGCGCGCTCGGCCTTGAGCCAGGCGCCGAAATTCGTCACCGGCGACAGGGTCACGAACGTGTTGAGCTTGGGCAGGTCGCGGCAGATATCCTCGACCACCTGCTTGATCA
>JBQCFB010000453.1:0-2483 GCA_051959715.1 Pseudolabrys sp. | reverse complement strand
CATTACGGGCGTCACTTATGCGCGGGGCCTTCGCGATGGAAGTCGCGGAGACGGCGGAACATCGGCGTGTCGATCTCGGCCGGCGCCGGTTCCGAGCCGTTCACGAAGGCGAACATCTGCTGGTCGGGAATGTCGAGCCAGGATTCGAGCACGTCCATCTCCGCCTCGGTCAGGCGCGGCAGTTCGGCGTCGGCGAAGCGGCCGAGCACGAAATCCATCTCGCGGATGCCGCGATGGCGGCAGCGGAACAGGAGACGCCGCCTTCGCGCATCCAGGCCTTCGCTCGACAGTTCGGTCAAGGCTTCTCTCCAACGCCAAAAACCCGGACGGGGCCGGGCGGGGTTTATATAGGCGCGTCGGGTGGCGATGTCATGCCGCCGACGCCCAATTACACAGCATCTCCTTTGTCATGGCCGGGCTTGTCCCGGCCATCCCGCTTAGGAGAGCACTGTGCCGGTCTTATCGGGGTCACCGGGACAAGCCCGGTGACGACAGCCATCGATACTGTGCGTGATGGGAATCCATTAGAGTCCCTTCCCATGCGCCCGCCGGTCCTCAATCCGCTGTTCGCCGCGCTCACCAGCCTCTCCGGCATCGGGCCGAAGCTGGAGGCGCTGTATGCGCGACTCCTTGACCGCGAGACACCGCGGCTGATCGACCTGCTCTTCCACCTGCCGACCGGCGCCATCGACCGCCGCGCGCGGCCGAAGCTTATCGAGGTGCAGCCGGGCACCGTGGTCACCGTCTCCGTCAATGTCGAGGAGCACCGTCCGCCGCCGCGGCACCGGCCGCGCGCGCCCTACCGCGTTCTCGTGAGCGACGACACCGGCACGCTCACGCTGACCTTCTTCAGCGCCCGGCCCGATTACCTGGAGAAGCTCTTGCCGGTCGGCGAGATGCGTTACGTCTCCGGCACCGCCGAGTTCTATGACGGCATGCTCCAGATGGTGCACCCGGACCGCGTCGTCGACGAGAAGGGCTTTGCCGCGCTGCCGCTGGTCGAACCGGTCTATCCGCTCACCGAAGGTCTCGCGCTCGGCAACGTCCGCCGCGCGGTGGACGGGGCGCTCACCAAGCTCCCCGACCTGCCGGAATGGCAGGACGAGGCCTGGGTCGCACGCGAGCGCTTCCCCGCCTTCGCCGAAGCCTTGCGCGCACTGCACCGGCCGCACGAGCCGCACGACATCGCGCCGGAGAACCCGGCCTGGACGCGGCTTGCCTATGACGAACTGCTCGCCGGACAACTCGCGCTCGCGCTGGTGCGCGCCAACATGCGCCGGCAGGCGGGCCGCGAACACGCCGGCGACGGCAGCGTGCGCGCCAGGGTACTCAAGGCACTGCCCTATGCGCTGACGCATTCGCAGCAGAAGGCGGTCGACGACATCGTCGCCGACCTCGCCAAGCCCGAGCGCATGCTGCGCCTGCTCCAGGGCGATGTCGGCTCCGGCAAGACCGTCGTCGCGCTCACCGCCGCCGCGGCAGTGATCGAGGACGGCCGGCAGGCGGCCTTCATGGCGCCGACCGAAATTCTCGCGCGGCAGCACCTGAAGACCATCGCGCCACTCGCCGAAGCCGCCGGGATCGAGGTCGCGATCCTGACCGGGCGCGAGCGCGGCAAGGAACGGCAAGCGATCCTCGACCGCCTGGCGCTGGGCCACATCCATCTTCTCGTCGGCACGCACGCGCTGTTTCAGGATGACGTCGTCTTCCGCGATCTCGCGCTCGCCATCGTCGACGAGCAGCATCGCTTCGGCGTCCATCAACGGCTTGCGCTGACGCAGAAGGGCGAGGCCGTCGACGTGCTGGTGCTCACCGCGACGCCGATCCCGCGCACGCTCGTGCTCACCTATTTCGGCGACATGGACATCTCCGAGCTGCGCGAAAAACCGGCGGGCCGGCAGCCGATCGACACCCGCACCGTGCCGCTCGACCGCCTCGACGAAGTGGAGGATGCAATCGGCCGCGCGCTTGCCGAGGGCAAACGCGCCTACTGGGTCTGCCCGCTGGTCGAGGAGTCCGAGAAGAGCGACCTCGCCGCAGCCGAAGATCGGCATGAAGAGTTGCGCCGCAAATTCGGCGGCGTGGTCGATCTCGTGCACGGCAAGATGAAAGGCGCCGACAAGGACGCAGCGATGGCGCGTTTCGCCGCCGGCGAGAGCCGCCTGCTCGTCGCCACCACCGTCATCGAGGTCGGCGTCGACGTGCCGGAGGCGACGATCATGGTGATCGAGCACGCCGAGCGCTTCGGGCTGGCGCAGATCCACCAGTTGCGCGGCCGCGTCGGCCGCGGCTCCGGCAAGTCGACATGCCTGCTGCTCTACAAGGCGCCGCTCGGCGAGACGGCGAAGGCGCGCCTCGCCATTCTGCGCGACAGCGAGGACGGCTTCCGCATCGCCGAGGAGGATTTGCGCCTGCGCGGCGAAGGCGACGTGCTCGGCACGCGGCAGAGCGGCATGCCGGGATTCCGCATCGCGCGGCCCGAA
>JBQCFB010000452.1:0-3255 GCA_051959715.1 Pseudolabrys sp. | reverse complement strand
GCCTCGTTGCGGATGCGGTCGGAGAACGGCGTCTGGAACATGCGGCCATAGACCGGCTGCGCCCGCGTCGAGGTCTGCCCGGCCGAGACGTCGATCAGGTCGGCGCCGTGCTCGGCGAGCATGCGCGAGATCTCGACCGCGTCCTGCGGCTGCACGCCGTCCGGGCCGACCCAGTCATGCGCCGAGATGCGCACCGACATCGGCCTCTCGTCCGGCCAGACCTTGCGCACCGCGCGCAGGACCTCGAGCGGGAAGCGCATGCGGTTTTCGAGCGAGCCGCCATATTCGTCCGTCCGCTTGTTGGTGAGCGGCGTGATGAAGGACGACATCAGGTAGCCGTGCGCGTAGTGCAGCTCCAGCCAGTCGAAGCCGATGCGCGCAGCCCTTGTCGCCGAGCGCACGAACTGATCGCGGATCGCGTCCATGTCGGCGCGCGACAATTCACGCGGCATCTGGTTCTGCGCCGACCACGGCACGGACGACGCGCCGACGATCTCCCAATTGTCCTTCGCAAGCGGTGCATCGGACTCTTCCCAGCCGAGCTGGGTCGAGCCCTTCGGGCCGGAATGACCGAGCTGGATCGCGATCTTGGCCCCGGTCTCGGCATGGACGAAATCGACGAGCCGCTTCCAGGCGCGCTCGTGCTCGTCATTGTAGAGGCCCGTGCAGCCGGGCGAGATGCGCCCTTCCGGCGAGATGCAGGTCATCTCGGTGAAGACGAGGCCGGCGCCGCCCTTGGCGCGCTCCGAATAATGCACGAAGTGCCAGTCGCCCGGCACGCCGTCCCTCGCCTTGTACTGCGCCATCGGCGAAACGCAGACGCGGTTTGCAAGCTCCAGCCCGCGCACGCGCAGCGGCACGAACATGGGCGGCCGCGCCGCGTTCGGCTTGTGGCCGGTGGCGCGCTCCTCGAACCACTTCTCCGCGCCGGCGAGCCACTCCGGATCGCGCTGGCGCAAATTCTCGTGGCTGATGCGCTGCGAGCGTGTCAGCAGCGAGTAGTTGAACTGAACGGGATCGAGATTGAGATAGCGCTCGACGTTCTCGAACCATTCGGTCGAATTGCGCGCCGAATTCTGCAGACGCAGCACTTCCAGCCGGCGCTCGCTCTCGTAACGGGCGAAAGCCTTCTCCAGCGTCGGCTCCGAGCAGACGTAATTGGCGAGCGCGATCGCGCTCTCCATGGCGAGCTTCGAGCCGGAGCCGACAGAGAAATGTGCGGTCGCGGCCGCGTCGCCGAGCAGCACGATGTTCTTGTGGCTCCAGCGCTCGCACAGGACGCGATTGAAGTTGAGCCAGGCCGAGCCGCGCAGGTGCCGCGCGTTCGACATCAGCGCATGGCCGCCGAGATATTTGGCGAAGACGCGCTCGCACGTCGCAATCGTCTCGTCGAGCGACATGCGGTCGAAGCCGGACTTACGCCACGTCTCCTCGGTGCATTCGACGATGAAGGTCGCGGTGTCGGCATCGAACTGGTAGGCGTGCACCCAAAGCCAGCCGTGCTCGGTCTCCTCGAAGATGAAGGTGAAGGCCTCGTCGAATTTCTGGTGCGTGCCGAGCCAGATGTACTTGCAGACGCGCACGTCGATGTCGGGTTTGAACACGTCGGCATGCGCGCTGCGCGCCTTCGAGTTCACGCCGTCGGCGGCGACGACGAGATCGTAACGCGCGGCATAGGCGTCGACGTCCTCAGCTTCGGTCTCGAACTCGATCTTCACGCCGAGTTCGCGCGCGCGATCCTGGAGGATATTGAGCAGCTTCTTGCGCCCGATACCGCAGAAGCCGTGGCCGCCGGAGGTCTGGACGGTGCCGCGGTAGTGGACCGCGATATCGTCCCAATAGGCGAAGTTGCTGCGGATGGTCTGCGCGCTGACCGGGTCGTTGCCGGCAAGATTGCCGAGCGTCTCGTCGGAGAGGACGACGCCCCAGCCGAACGTGTCGTCCGGCTTGTTGCGCTCGATGACGGTGACGTCATGCGCGGGATCGCGCGCCTTCAGCGAGATCGCGAAATTGAGGCCCCCTGGCCCGCCTCCGAGAACTGCCGCCCGCATGAGGTATCGACTCCGCTTGCCGCCGCCGAGCATGCCAAATCCCGGGGACTATTACAAACATGAATATTTTAGGTATAAAACATCTCGTGCCCGTCCGGAAACCCGGGGATTGTAATGTCCGGTTCAAAACTCACCTGTTGAAACACTTGTATCATCGGGCTAGCCTCGCGGCCGATGAACCTGCCCTCCTTCAGCGGCCGGCTTAAATCCGGCTTCGACGAATTGTCGCCGCAACTGCGCGAGGCGGCGCGCTGGGTCATCGATCATCCGGACGACGTCGCGCTGCTGTCGACGCGCGAGCAGGCGCGCCGCGCCGGCGTCACGCCGGCGACCATGACGCGGCTGGCGCAGCGTTTCGGCCTGCCCGGCTATGACCGCGTCCGGCAGCTGCACGCCGATGCCGTGCGTCGCCGGCCCGAGACCTATCGCGGCCGCGCCGAGGAACTGCTGGTGCGCCGCTCGCGCGAAGGCGATGCGGGCCTGGTGCAGGACATCTTCGCGGCGCTGACGCAGCATTTGCAGGATCTCACCACGAGCGCCGCGACCGCGCGCTTCACCGCCGCCGCCGATATCGTCGCCCCGGCGAGCCACGTCTTCTGCCTCGGCCTGCGCTCGAGCTACGCCATCGCCTACATCTTCCATTATGTGCGCTCGCTGTTCGGCGCCAATTCGGTGCTGGTCGACGGCTCCGGCGCGGTCGGCGTCGACGTCATGCGCGACATCGGCAAGTCCGACGTGCTGCTGGCGATCTCGGTGAAGCCCTATGTGCGGCACACGATCGATGCGGCCGAGTTAGCGCGCGAGCGCGGCGCGCGCATCGTCGCGGTGACCGACAGCGAGATGTCGCCTTTGGCGCGGCTCGCCGACGTCAGCCTGATCGTGCGCACCGAGACCCCCTCCTTCTTTCACACCATGGCGCCGGCCTTCGCCGCAGTCGAATGCCTGGCCGCGCTGGTCGCGGCGCGGCGCGGCCCCGAGGCGCTGGCCGCGCTCGAAGCGAGCGAGCGCCAGCTCGCCGCCTTCGGCACCTATGTTCTCCCGCCTTCGAAAGGACGACGTCGGCTATGACGCATGTGCTGCACCGGACCATCGGCCACGATTATCCGACCGCGGTGTCGGGCAAGGGCCTGATCATTCGCGACCAGAACGGCAAGGACTACATCGACGCCTCCGGCGGCGCCGCCGTGTCCTGCCTCGGCCATTC
>JBQCFB010000451.1:0-2451 GCA_051959715.1 Pseudolabrys sp. | reverse complement strand
CCGGCGCGTGGCTTCCTGCGCGCGTTCACGAAGTCGTGCGCGGCCGCGGCGATATGCCAGCCATGCGCGACGATAAGCGCAATTCCCTCGGATTTAACGCACTCGTTATGTGTCGCGAGGTAGCGCGGATGTACATTCCGGATTGCCCTGCATTCGCTGCAAGGAGCATCGGGCCATGCCGAACCGAGCAATATTGAACAGAGAGAACATGGTGGCGGAGCTTCGCCGCGACGTCACGTTCGTCTGGCACGCCGTGATCGCTGTCGTGTTCATAGGCTTCGCCAGCCTCGCCGTCGCAGCCGCGCTGCTCGACTTGCTGTCGCTGCACCGCTAGTCCGCCGCGGTCTCGCCCTTGGGCGGATAGGCGTGCGTCGCGCCCGCAAAGTCCGTCACACCGATCCCCGTCTCCGCCGATTTGAGATAATTCGGACCGATCGGCGCCTTGCCGTGGCCGCCGGGGATGTCGAGCACATACTCCGGCTGGCACAGGCCCGAAACGCGGCCGCGCAGCGCGCGCATCAGCGCCTGCCCCGTCGCGATGTCCGTGCGCAGATGCGCGGTGCCCGGCGCGAGATCGGCGTGGTGCAGGTAGTAGGGCTTGATGCGGCATTCGACGAGCGCGCGCATCAGCGCCTCGAGCGCCTCGGCCGTGTCGTTGACGCCCTTGAGCAGCACTGACTGGCCGAGGAGCGGAATGCCGGCGTCGGCGAGCCGCGCGATCGCGGCGCGCTGGTCGCGGCCGAGGTCGCGCGCATGATTGACGTGTACGGCGACGTAGGTCGGCTTGCCCCTCACCTTCAGCGCGCGCACCAGCGCGGGCGTGACCGTTTCCGGCGCGGCGATCGGCACGCGCGTGTGCGCACGCAGCACCTTCACATGATCGATGGCGGCAAGCGCGCGCAGCGTCTCGGACAGCCGGCGCGCCGAGGCGATGAGCGGGTCGCCGCCGGTGAGGATCACCTCCCAGATTTTCGGGTGCGCCGCGATGTAGGCGAGCGCGGCCTCCCGCGCCGCGCCGGAGAGCGCATGCGGCTTGCCGGGCCCGACCATTTCGCGGCGGAAGCAGAAGCGGCAGTAGACGGCGCAGACATGCGTGAGCTTGAACAGCACGCGGTCGGGATAGCGGTGCACGATGCCTTCGACGGGCGTGTGCGCATGGTCGCCGATCGGATCGGCGTTCTCCTCGGGGCGCAGATCGAGCTCGTCGGCCGACGGCACGAACTGCCGCGCGATCGGGTCGTCGGGATCGTTGCGGTCGATCAGCGCGGCAAGCGCCGGCGGGATCGCAACCGCGTAGCGCGCGGCCACTTCCGCAAGCGCGGCGGCGCGCTCGGGCGCGATCAGGCCGGCGGCGGCAAGGTCTTCGGGGGTGCGCAGCGTCTTCATGGTTCGACCACCGGCGTCCAGATCACCTGATCGATGCGCTCCGCGCCGGCCGCCAGCATGACCAGCCGATCGAAGCCGAGCGCGATGCCGCTCGCCTGCGGCATGAGCGCGAGCGCGTCGAGGAAGTCCTCATCGACAGGATAGCGTTCGCCGTGGATGCGTTGCTTCTCGTCCATCGCCTGCGCGAAGCGTGTGCGCTGCTCGGCCGCGTCGGTCAACTCGGCGAACGCGTTGGCGAGCTCGACGCCGCAGGCATAGAGCTCGAAGCGCTCGGCGACCTTGTCGCTGCCGGGCTTATCGCCGTCAGGTTTGGCGCGCGCCAGCGCCGCCTGCGGCAGCGGATATTCATAAAGGATGGTGGCGCGGCCGCCCGCGCCCAGCCGCGGCTCGACCTTCTCCGCCAGCACGCGGCTGAAGATGTCGCCCCAGGTGTCGTCGGCAGCGATGGCGACGCCCGCTTTCGTCGCGGCGGACGCGAGGTGGTCGCGGTCGCCCTCACCGCCCGAGATGGTGCCGAGCAGATCGATGCCGGCGAAGCGTTCGAACGCCTCCGCCAGCGTGATCTTTTCCGGTTCGGCGAACGGATCGGCGCTGCGGCCGCGAAACGAAAAGCGCTTCGCGCCGGCTGCGTCCGCAGCGGTCCGCATCAGGGCGACGCAGTCGTCCATCAGCGTCTCGTAAGGCGCGCCGGCGCGATACCATTCGAGCATCGTGAATTCGGGATGATGCAGCGCGCCGCGTTCGCGGTTCCGGAATGCGCGCGCGAAATCGAAGATCCGCGTCTCGCCCGCGGCCAGCAGCTTCTTGCAGGCGAATTCCGGCGAGGTCCGCAGATAAAGCCCGCGCCGTTCGTTGCCCGGCCCGATCAGCTCGGTCGCGAAGGCATGCAGGTGGGTCTCGTTGCCGGGCGAGACCTGGACCGTCGCGGTCTCGACCTCGACGAAGCCCTGCCCCGCGAACCAGGCCCGGACCGCGGCGGCGATCTTGCCCCGGGTCAGCAGGGCCGGACGGCGGGCGGCATGGACGCCCGGGCGCCAGAAAGGCGGATTTTGCGGCATTTACCCC
>JBQCFB010000450.1:0-2550 GCA_051959715.1 Pseudolabrys sp. | reverse complement strand
GCGATGTTCTCGACCATGGTGCCGAGGATGGTCTTGCCGGTGGCGTCGGTTTCGCTCGCCATCAGGCGCTCGAAGCCCTGCTTGATGTCGTTCGGCAGGAGCTTCAGGGCGCGGATATAGAGCGTCTTCGCGAGCTCCTCGACTTCCTTCAGATCAAGCTGCATGGGCCTTGCTCCTACAGGATGAGTGTCGCGCCGGAGGCGATCAGCAGCAAGCCCAGCCCCTGCCGGAACCGCCGCTCGTCGAGGCGACCATAGAGCTGCCAGCCGATCCAGGTTCCGAGCAGAAGCGGCGGCAGCACCATGACCAGCAGCTTCAGGCCGGTGCGGTCGAGCGTCACCCAGACGATGCCGGCCAGCGTGATGCTCTGCACCACGATGATATAGGGCTGGTAGACGCCGCGGGCGACCTCCTTGGGCCAGCCGCGCAGTTGCGTCCAGATCGTCGGGATCACGCCGGAATAGCCGCCGATGCCGCCGAGCACGCCGCCGATGAAGCCGATCGCCGTGTCGAAGCCGCGGCCGCCCAGGTCGATCTTGTGCAGGCGCGGCGAGACCACGGCGTAGGCGCCATAGGCGAGCAGGAAGCTGCCGAGCACGATCTTGAGGAGCCCGGTATTGGTGTAGGCGAGCAGGTAGACGCCGATCGGAATGCCGGCGAGGCCGCCGAGGATGAACGGCGAGACGCGCGCGACGCTGATGTTCTTGCGCTGCGGCCAGAGCGTCGACAGGTGCAGCAGCACGCCGGCGCCGGTCACCATGATGGTCGAGTGCAGCGGGTCGATGCGGTGCAGCCAGATCGACGACGCCGCGAGCGCGAAGGCGAAGCCGGAGCCGCCGGCGGCGATGCCGCCGAGCAGCGCGCCCAGCCACAGCACGGCGATGGTGTCGAACGTCACCCCGAAGATCATGCCGTCAGCCGAGATTGAACACGAAGACGAGCCCGGCGGCGCAGGCCGCTGCGGCGCAGACGGAGACGATGGCGGCGGTCTTCTCGCGGAAATCGAGAAACTCGATGGCGAGAACGCGCAGTCCCAATGTCATGTGCAGCGCGAGCGCGGCGACGAGGCCGAACTCGGCCGCTTCGACGAGCGGATTGCGCGTCAGCGCCAGGAACGAGTCGAGCGCATTGGCGCCTTGAAGCGCCATGGCGAGCGCGATGAAATGCAGCGGCAGGAAGATCGCAAGCGCAATGCCGGAGAGCCGGTGCAGCATGGCGGCGACGAAACCGCGCTGTTTGTGCGACGCTCTCATGCGCTTTTTCCTCGACGCATGATCTTGTCCGAAAACCGGTATCCACTTTTCGGGATCATGCGTACACCGCGGCAACAGCGCGGAAGCCGAGCAGCAGCAGCACCAGCGCGAACAGGATCAGCGCGAGATCGAGCGTGCGGCCGCGCCACGGCGTCCATTCGCGCAGGACATTACGCAGACCGATCGGCGCGTGCACCGCGACGGCGACGACGAACAGGCCATAGAAGGCGGCGAAGGCGATGTTGCCGTGCGTGCGCGCCAGGATCGCGCCGGCGGTCAGGCCGGCATGCGTCGCGTAGAGGATCGTGCCGAGATGCACGGCGACGGCGAAGGCCAGCACCATGGCGGAGAGGCGCTGTGCGGCGAACAGGAGCGCGCTCATGGACGCTGCTCCCTTCTTCCGTCATCCCGGCCAAGTCGCGCGAAGCGCGACGCGAGCCGGGATCCAGTACGCCGCAGACTATCGAGAGGACACGGCGTACTGGATCCCGGGTCTCGCTGCGCTCGCCCGGGATGACAGCACAGACGGATTGTTGCGGCAGACCTCACGTTCCGCCTCCGAATGCGCGCTTCATTGCCGCGCGCTTGAGGCCGGCGATCGAATAGGTCGGCGCAATCTGTTTCGGGCAGAATTGCGTGCAGCTCATATGTGTGTGGCAGGCGTGGCAGCCGGCGTCGGTCGCCACCGCATCCATGCGCTCGGCCTGGCCGCGGTCGCGCACGTCGTTGACCAAGGTCCAGGCGCGGTTGAGCGCCGCCGGGCCGAGATAGTCCTTGTCCCACGACACCACGTCGCACGCCGAATAGCAGACGCCGCAGCCGATGCATTCGATGCCGGCGTTCGCCGCCTGCCTCTGCGGGCTCTCGGGCGGCACCACCGCGAAATCCTTCTCGGGCGCCGGGCCGGGCTCGAAGTAACCCTTCGCGTCGCGCCACTTGTCGAAGAAGTCGGTCATCTCGACCGCGAGATCCTTCACGATCGTCAGGTTGCGCAGCGGTTCGAGTTGCAGGCGATCGCCGTCGATGACCTCGCTGACGCGCGTGCGGCAGGTCCAGCGCGGCCGCCCGTTCACCACCATGGCGCAGGAGCCGCACATGCCGACGCGGCAGGCGAAACGATAGGAGAGTGTCGGGTCGAAGTGCCGCTGCACCTCGGTGACGACGTCGAGCACGGTCTGGTGTTCGCGCCGCGGCACCGCGAAGGACTGGAATTGCCCGTCCTCCCGTCCGCGCCAGATCGCGACGTCGAGCGTCGCCCCGTCACTCATCGCTGCATGCCCCAGAGGTTCACCGTCCG
>JBQCFB010000449.1:0-2628 GCA_051959715.1 Pseudolabrys sp. | reverse complement strand
ACTCACGGCGAGACCGACGGCCAGGCTCAATGAGACGACGAACGGACGGTTGGCGATCCCCAAACGCGGCTCCCCCAAAAGACGGTCCCACGTCTTCCGAAGCGCCTATGGGAAGCCGATAACCTTTCGGCGCCGTTAATGCGGTATCCATTGGACGGCTGGACCGCGGCCCGGCCTCATGCTTTGTCAGCGGCCATGAGCCGCATCCGCAAAGCCATCTTCCCTGTCGCCGGCCTCGGCACCCGCTTCCTCCCCGCCACCAAGGCCATGCCGAAGGAGATGCTTCCGGTCGTCGACCGGCCGCTGATCCAGCACGTCGTCGACGAGGCGATCGAGGCCGGGGTCGAGCACCTGGTCTTCGTGACGGGCCGGAACAAGGGCGTCATCGAGGATCATTTCGACCGCCAGTTCGAACTCGAAGTGACTTTGGTCGAGCGCAACAAGAAGGCGGAACTGACGCTGCTGTCGGAGGCGCTGCCGGAAGCCGGCACCGTGAGCTTCACCCGCCAGCAATCGCCGCTCGGCCTCGGCCACGCGGTCTGGTGCGCGCGCGAGATCGTCGGCCACGAGCCGTTCGCGCTGCTCTTGCCCGACGTGCTGGTGAAGCACGAGCGCGGCTGCCTGGCGCAGATGATCGACGCGGCGAAGGACCTCGACGCCAACGCCAACATCATCGCGGTCGAGGAAGTGCCGACCGACCGCGTGCACATGTACGGCGTGGTCGGCGTCGGCGCGTCCAAGGGCAAGGCGTTCTCGATCACCAAGATGGTCGAGAAGCCGAAGGCGTCGGAGGCGCCGTCGAACCTGTCGATCACCGGCCGCTACATCCTCCAGCCGGAAATCTTCGGCATCCTGGAGAAGCAGGCGGCCGGCGCCGGCGGCGAGATCCAGCTGACCGACGCCATGCTGGCGCTGGCGGCGCAGCAGCCCTTCTACGGGCTCAAGTTCGAGGGCCGCAGCTATGACTGCGGCTCCAAGATCGGGTTCCTCGCCGCCAACGTCGCCTACGGCCTCGACCGCCCCGACCTCGCGCCGGAATTCCGCGCCGAGATCGAGCGCATCCTCGGCGGGAAGTAGCGCCCCACCGCACGCGCCTGTGGACCGGCGCCGCCGCGCTTGCCGGTCGCAAAACCTTCATGCGACATTGCTATCCGCCGTCGGAAACAAGGCCTGCCGGGCCGATGGGACGAGGCCGTGCATAGCGTCGACGTTCGCTCCGTAACCAAGAGCTTTGGCGCCACCAATGCCGTGGCGGACGTCTCCTTCTCCGTCGAACAAGGCGAGCTCACCGTCCTTCTCGGCCCCTCCGGCTGCGGCAAGTCGACCATGCTGCGCATGATCGCCGGCCTCGAGGAGCCGACCTCCGGCACGATCGTGATCGGCGGCCGCGACGTCGCGGGGCTCACCGGTGCGGCGCGCGGCGTCGCCATGGTGTTCCAGTCCTACGCGCTGTTCCCGCATTTGAGCGTCGCCGACAACATCGCCTTCGGCCTGTCGGTGCGGCACACGCCGAAGGACGAGATCGCGCGGCGTCTCGCCAAGGTGGCGAACGTGCTCGGGCTGGAAGCGCTGCTCGCGCGCAAGCCGGGGCAGCTCTCCGGCGGCCAGCAGCAGCGCGTCGCGCTCGGCCGCGCCCTGATCGCGGAAGCGCCGGTCTGCCTGCTCGACGAGCCCTTGTCGAACCTCGACGCGCAATTGCGCCAGGACCTGCGCCGCGAGATCCGCGCGCTCCAGCAGCGGCTCGGCGTCACCATGGTCTATGTCACGCACGACCAGACCGAGGCGATGAGCATGGCCGACCAGGTCATATTGATGCGCGCCGGGCGCATCGAGCAGAAGGGCAAGCCGTCCGATCTCTACGAGCGTCCGGCGACATTGTTCACCGCGCGCTTCATCGGCTCCGCGCCTATGAGCTTCCTCGATCTCGCAGACGGCACCGTGCTCGGGCTGCGGCCGGAAGACGTCACGGTGGACAGCGGCACCGCGCCGGGCGCGGTTCATGCCGCTGTCACGGGCGTCGAATATCTCGGCGGCGAGGCGCTCATCACCTGCAAGCTCGGCGAGCGGCCGATCCTCGCGCGCGTGCGCGGCACCGAGGCGCCGGACGTCGGCGCGACGGTCGGCGTCACCTGGCAGCCGGCCGCCGCGCATGTGTTCGACGCGGCGACCGGCAACCGCATCGCCGGCGAAGCGGCCGCACCGCGGCGGCTGCAATCGATTTCAGTTTAGGGGAGGACGACAATGAACATGATGACTCGCATCGCCGCCGCCACGGGTCTCGCCGTGGCGCTCGGCATCCCGGCCG
This sequence comes from Pseudolabrys sp., assembly GCA_051959715.1. GTDB lineage: Bacteria > Pseudomonadota > Alphaproteobacteria > Rhizobiales > Xanthobacteraceae > Pseudolabrys. The sequence continues at coordinate 323 of JBQCFB010000449.1, read as the reverse complement.
CTTCCGCGACCGAGATCACCTTCTACTATCCGATCGCGGTCGGCGGCCCGATCACCAAGATCTTCGACGGCTACGCCGAAGCCTTCCACAAGGCGCATCCCGACATCACCGTGAAGACGGTCTACACCGGCAGCTACCAGGACTCGATCGTCAAGGCGATGACCGCGGCCAAGGCCGGCAACGCGCCCGACGCGGCCGTGCTGCTCTCGACCGACATGTTCACGCTGATCGACAACGAGCTGATCGAGCCGGTCGAGACGATCGCGACCAAGGACACCGACAAGGCCTGGATCAAGTCGTTCTATCCGGCCTTCATGGAGAAC
>JBQCFB010000448.1:0-2586 GCA_051959715.1 Pseudolabrys sp. | reverse complement strand
GATGTTCACCAAGTCGCCGATGGTGAAGAAGGCGCGCGAAGGCGTGATGGAGTTCCTGCTGATCAACCATCCGCTCGACTGCCCGATCTGCGACCAGGGCGGCGAGTGCGATCTGCAGGACCAGGCGATGGCCTATGGCGTCGACAGTTCGCGTTACGTCGAAAACAAACGCGCGGTCGAGGACAAATATATCGGCCCGCTCGTCAAGACGATCATGAACCGCTGCATCCATTGCACGCGGTGCATTCGCTTCACCACGGAAGTGGCGGGCGTGTCCGAGCTCGGCGCCATCGGCCGCGGCGAGGACATGGAGATCACGACCTATCTCGAGCACGCGATGACGTCGGAATTGCAGTCCAACGTCGTCGACCTGTGCCCGGTCGGCGCGCTCACCTCGAAGCCTTATGCGTTCACGGCGCGGCCGTGGGAATTGTCGAAGACGCAGTCGATCGACGTCATGGATGCCGTCGGCTCGGCGATCCGCATCGATACGCGCGGCCGCGAAGTCATGCGCATCCTGCCGCGCAACAATGACGACGTGAACGAGGAGTGGATTTCCGACAAGACGCGCCACGTGGTCGACGGCCTGCGCACGCAGCGCCTCGACCAGCCTTTCGTCCGCGTTGGCGGCCGCCTCAAGCAGGCCACGTGGAGCGAGGCCTTCGCGGTCATCGCGGGCCGCGTGAAGGGTGCGGCGGGCAACCGTATCGGCGCCGTCGCCGGCGATCTCGCCGGGGCGGAGGAGATGTTCGCGCTCAAGGATCTGATGGGCCGGCTCGGCTCGCCGAATATCGACGCGCGCCAGGATGGCGCCGTGATCGATCCGGCCTGGGGCCGAGGGTCGTACCTGTTCAACGCCACGATCGCCGGCATTGAGCAGGCGGACGCGCTGCTGATCATCGGCGCCAATCCGCGCCGCGAGGCGGCCGTGCTCAATGCGCGGATCCGCAAGCGTTGGCGGCTCGGCAACTTCCCGATCGCGATGATCGGCGAGAAGGCCGATCTCACCTATACCTACGATTATCTCGGCGCAGGCGCCGAGACACTCGCGGATCTCGGCAAGTCGAAGTTCGCGGAAGCATTCAAGGGGGCGAAGAAGCCGCTGATCATCGTCGGCGCCGGCGTGTTCGCGCGCAAGGACGGTGGGGCGCTCGCAGCGCTCGCCGCCAAGGCGGCAGCCGAGTTCGGCGTCGTCGTGGACGGCTGGAACGGTTTCTCCGTGCTGCACACGGCGGCCTCGCGCGTTGCCGCGCTCGATCTCGGTCTGGTGCCGGGCGCGGGCGGCAAGACCGCGGTCGAGATGGCGGCGGGCGGCCTCGACGTTCTGTTCCTGCTTGGCGCCGACGAGATCGACGTCGCCCCCGGTCCCTTCGTCGTCTACATCGGCACCCATGGCGACCGCGGCGCGCACCGCGCCGACGTCATCCTGCCGGCGGCGGCCTACCCCGAGAAATCGGCGATTTACGTCAACACCGAGGGCCGCGTGCAGCTTGCTAACCGCGCCGCGTTCCCGCCGGGCGACGCGCGCGAGGACTGGGCGATCCTGCGGGCACTGTCGGATGCGCTCGGCAAGAGGCTGCCCTATGACTCGCTCGGCGCGCTGCGCCAGGCGATGTTCGCCGCGCACCCGCACCTGATGCGCATTGACCAAATCGCGGCGGCCGACGCCGGCGATATCGCCAAGCTGGCGAAGCTCTCCGGCACGCCTGACAAGGCGCCGTTGAAGTCGGGCGTGGCCGACTTCTACTTCACCAATCCGATCGCGCGCGCCTCCGCCATCATGGCCGAATGTTCGGCGCTGGCGAACGCGGCGCACAAGACGGCGGCGGAGTAGGGGACATGGACTTCTTCTGGACCACCCTCTGGCCCCTGATCATCATCATCGCGGAATCGGTGCTGATGCTGGTCGTACTGCTGATCGCGATCGCCTACATCCTGCTCGCCGACCGCAAGATCTGGGCGGCCGTTCAGATTCGCCGCGGCCCGAACGTGGTCGGCCCGTGGGGCCTGTTCCAGTCCTTCGCCGATCTCCTCAAGTTCATGCTGAAGGAGCCGGTGATCCCGGCCGGCGCGAACAAGGGCGTGTTCCTGCTGGCGCCGCTCGTCACCTGCGTGCTGGCGCTCGCCGCCTGGGCGGTGATGCCGGTCAATGCCGGCTGGGTGATCTCGAACATCAATGTCGGCGTGCTCTACATCTTCGCCATCTCGTCGCTGATGGTCTACGGCGTCATCATGGCCGGCTGGGCGTCGAACTCGAAGTACCCGTTCCTCGCCGCGCTGCGGTCGGCCGCGCAGATGGTGTCCTACGAGGTCTCGATCGGCTTCGTCATCATCACCGTTCTGCTTTGCGCCGGCTCGCTGAACCTGTCGCAGATCGTCGAGGCGCAGAACACGAAGTGGGGCCTGCTCGGCTGGTATTGGCTGCCGCTCCTGCCGATGTTCGTTGTCTTCTTCGTCTCGGCGCTGGCCGAGACCAACCGGCCGCCGTTCGACCTCGTCGAAGCGGAATCCGAGCTCGTCGCCGGCTTCATGGTCGAGTACGGCTCGACGCCCTACATGATGTTCATGCTCGGCGAATACGTGGCC
>JBQCFB010000447.1:0-2889 GCA_051959715.1 Pseudolabrys sp. | reverse complement strand
CTGCACGGCGATGTCGCCGAGCACCTCGTCCTTGAGGACGCGCGAGCGCGGCACGTCGCGCGTCTGCGCCTCGCGCTCGCGCCAGGCCGCGACCTCGATCAGCACGCCGAGTTCCTTCGGCTTGCGCACGCGGCTCTTGAGTCGCTCCCAGGCGCGCTCGGGGTCGGCGCGATAGGTGTCGGGCGAGGTGAGCACTTCCATCTCGGCCGAGACCCAATTGGCGCGGCCGCGCTTGTGCAGGTCCTCGTCGAGCTTGAGGTAGACGTCGCGTAAGTGCGTCACGTCGGAGACGGCGTAGACGAGCTGCGCGTCCGAGAGCGGCCGCCGCGTCCAGTCGGTGAAACGGTGCGACTTGTCGAGCTGGTCGCCGGTGATGCGCTGCACGAGCTGGTCGTAGGAGATGGAGTCGCCATAGCCGAGCACCATGGCCGCGACCTGGGTGTCGAAGATCGGATGCGGGATCTTGCCCGCCATGTTCCAGACGATTTCGATGTCCTGGCGCGCGGCGTGGAAGACCTTGACCACGTTCTCGTCGACCAGCAGGTCGAAGAAGGGCGAAAGGTCGATGCCGGGGGCGAGCGCGTCGATGACGACGGCCTCGTCCGCAGTCGCCACCTGCGCCACGCAGAGCAGGGGGTAATAAGTCGTCTCGCGCAGGAACTCGGTGTCGACCGTCACGTAGCGGTGCTTGCGCATGCGCGCGCAGACGGCAGCCAGTTCCTCACTGGTCGTAATTGGCTCCATGTCGGGATGGACCTAACCTGATCCGGGGCCTGTGTGACAAGCGGCAATCATCGGCCACGGACCGGAGGCATGTGGATGAAGTCCCACGGGCTCGGCATCGCCCCGACTGGCACCTCGATCAGGGTCGGCTCGCGGCGGGCGAAGCTGTCCCTGAGCGCCCGGCGCAGCTCGTCCGGGCCGCGCGCGCGCCGGCCCGCGGCGCCGAAGCTCTCGGCGAATTTCACAAAGTCGGGGTTGGCGAGATCGCAGGCGATCAGCCGGTTACCGAACTGCTCCTCCTGGATGCGCCGCACATTGCCGAAGGCGCCGTCGGAGAACACGACCGCGGTGAGCGGGATGCGGTGCCGCACGGCGGTGGCGAGCTCGTTGGCCGTGTACATGAAGCCGCCGTCGCCATTGATCGACAGCACAGGCACGTCGGGCCGGGCATGCTGGGCGCCGAGCGCGGTGGCATAGCCCCAGCCGAGATTGTCCTGGTAGCCCGGCGAGAGGAAGGTGCGCGGCTTGGTGACGGGCAAAGCGAGGCGGGCGGCGAAGCCGATCTGCGTCACCTCGTCGACATAGATGCCGTCCTCAGGGAGTTCGGCGCGGATCGCCTCGAGGAAGGCGAGTTGCGGCGCGAGCACGGCGAGGCGCGCGCGCATCTTGGCCTGGCGCTCTACCATCTCGTCCTTGCGCGAGGGCCGGGCGGCGTTGAAGCGGGGGAGGTCTTCGATCAGCGCTCGCAGGATGGGCGCGGCGTCGCCGATCAGCGCCACTTTCGGCTTGTGCTGACGCGCCGGCTCGTCCGGGTCGGAATCGACGCGGACGATGGCGAGACCTTTGTCGATGCCCCATTGTGCGAACGGGTAGAACAGCCGCGTGCCGATCGCGAGCACGGCGTCGGCCTCGCCCCACAGGTCGCGGCCGATCGGGAGATTGACCGAGAAGGGCGAGCGATCCGACAGGACGCCGCGGCCGCGCCGGTAGGACAGGACGGGGGCCTGGAGCATCTCGGAGAGCGCGGTCACCTCGGGCGAGGCGTCGAGCGCCCCGCCGCCGACCACGATCAGCACGCGCTTGGCCTTGCCGAGCACGCGTGCGGCGCTTCGCACGGCGTCGGCGTCGATCTTCGGATGGCGTGGCGGGTCGGGGGCCTCGATCGGTGCGACCGGCCCACGCTTGCCCCAAACGTCGATGGCGCACTCCAGCACCGCCGGACCGGGCCGGCGGGTCGCCATGGCGCGGAAAGCCTTGGCAATCTTCTCCGGGGCTTCGGTCGGTCCAGACAGCACCGCGTGGTGGTCGACCAGACGTGCGACGATGCCGGTCTGGTCGCGGATCTCGTGCAGGTGGCCGATGTCGCGGCCGATCGCCTTGGCCGGGATCTGGCCGATGAGGCCGAGCACCGGCGCGTTCATGCCGTAGGCCGTGAGCAGCGCCGCGCCGGCATTGAGGAGGCCCGGTCCCGGGACCACGGAAAAGGCCTGCGGCTTGCCCGTCGCCAACGCGGCCCCGAGCGCCATATAGGCCGCGCCCTGCTCGTGCCGGGTATGGACGACCGACAGCCGGTCGGCGGCCTTCTGGAAGGCGTCGAACAGGTGGTCGTTGTGCACGCCGGGGAGCGCGTAGACGGCGCTCAAGCCGTGCGCGAGGAGCCCCGCGGCGGTCGCTTCGCCGGTCGACATGTCGGCCGCGGCCTGTTTGGTTTTTGTCTTGGATTTTCGGGGTTTGGCCATGGTTCTTCCGGCGCGGGCGTAAGCCGCCAATGTGCAGTCCGAACATCCGCCTGTCGAGCCGCTTGCCTTGACAAAGCCGACCCCCCATGCGCTTTTCGCGCGCCTCCAACCCACCTCGGAATCGGCACCGGAACACGGCAAAGAGACGCATATGCATCGCTATCGCTCACACACCTGCGGCGCGCTTCGCGAGGGCGATATCGGGCAGCACGTCCGCCTGTCCGGCTGGGTCAACCGCGTCCGCGACCATGGCGGCGTGCTGTTCATCGACCTGCGCGACCATTACGGCGTGACCCAGGTCGTCGCCGACCCCGACTCCAAGGCGTTCAAGCACGCCGAGACGCTGCGCGCCGAGTGGGTCGTGCGCATCGACGGCCGCGCCCGCAAGCGCCCCGCCGGCACCGAGAACCCGGAGCTGCCGACCGGC
>JBQCFB010000446.1:0-4332 GCA_051959715.1 Pseudolabrys sp. | reverse complement strand
CCAGCCGTTGCGGGCGCACAGCTTCGCCGTCGCGCCGATCGCCGCGCGCATGGCGTCGAGCGAGGAGATGCCGATGGTGGCGATGTTGACGCGCAGGCCGCGCACGCCGCGCCTGTGCAACTCGTCGAGCTCGGAGCCGGGCGTCTCGTCCGCGAGCACCGCGACGCCGCGTGAGCCGGCGAGCGCCGCCATGCAGTCGATCATGCAGGCATTGTCGGTGCCGTAGAAGCTCGGCTGCACCAGCACGACGCGGTCGAGGCCGAGGCGCTTCAGCATCGCCGCAAGATGCGCGGTCGGCGCGTCCATCGGCGTGTAGGTGCGGTTCTTGGCGAGCGGAAAATTCGTCTTCGGCCCGATCACGTGCACATGGCAATCGGCGGAGCCGGGAGGTGGAAATGCCATCGTCGCCTCTTACTTCAGGCCCATGAGCGTCAGTGCGGCGCGGCCCGCGGGGCCGTAGGGATGCCCGAGCGACTCGCTCATCTCGAAATGATTGAAGCCCGGCGCCTCGACCAGCGTCGCCGTGCCGCCCGCCGCCTTCACCGCGGCGACGAAATCGCGCGCCTGGCGGATGAACTCGGGACTGTCCTTGCTGCCGACGGTGACGACGAGCGGCGCCTTCAGGCGCGCGACGTGACGCTGCGGGCTCAATGCTTCCTCGCTCGCATCGGTGAACTTGACGTAGTCGAACGCCTTGGTCATCCGCGCCGGCTTGAGATCGTAGATGCCGCTGATCAGGAGCCCGCCCTTGATGACGGAAGAGGGGATTCCGAACTCGCGCTCCCAGTCGCAGGTCAGCGCCATCGCGGCGAGATGCCCGCCGGAGGAGTGTCCGCCGACATAGAGCCGCGACGCGTCGCCGCCGAATTGTTTGGCGTTCCTGTACACCCAGGCAACTGCGCCGCGCACCTGCGCGACCATCGGCGCGAGATCGCCGCCGAACGCGTCGATCTGCGCGAAGTCGAGCACGACGAAGTTGACGCCTGCGTCGACGAACATCTCGGCGGCGAAAGCGAAGTCTTTGGCCGCGCCGCGCATCCAGCCGCCGCCATGAACGTGCACGAAGATCGGCGCGTTCGCGACTTTCGCGGGGAAGACGTCGAGCGCCTCGATCGGCGTCGTGCCGTAGGACAAACGCTTCGGCGCGCCAAGGCGGCCGCGCACGGCCTCGCTCGTCGCCGCGAGGCGGGCGCGGATGTCGGCCATCAGCGGCGACCACACCGCCTGATCGTAGGCGGTGTCGAGCCCGGCCTGGTCGTAGTCGAGCCAGACCTTCGGCCCTTTGTCGGCACGGGCGGTGAGCGGAGCGGTCGTCATGGCGTCTCTTATCCGGAATGCACCGGCACGCTAGCACGAGCGGCGGCGCGCGTGTCGTTCGCACCTGCGAGAATTTCCCGCTCCCGCGCAGAGCAGCCTTGCGTCCATCTTCGCGGTCGGCGCATTAGAGTGCGCACGAGAAGAGCGCCTGCGCCGCCATGACCGGCCGCCGCTCGGGGAGGGCCTGTGCTCGGCGGTCTCTTGTCGCTCCTGTCGGCGATCACCTTCGCCTACGCCAATGCCAGCGTGCGCCGCGGCGTGCTGTCCGGCACGGTGCTTCAGGCCGTCGGCATCAGCCTGCCCATTGCACTGCCGATCTTCCTGCTGGTGATGTGGCCGATCGGCGGCTTCGCCGCGCTCGCGACGTTCGACGCGCGAAGCTGGGACCTGTTGATCGTGGCCGGCGTGATTCATTTCGCCTGGGGCCGCTACTGCAATTACCGCGCGACCAAGGCGATCGGCGCCAATCTGGTCGCGCCGGTGCAGCAATACAGCCTCATCATCACGCTGGCGCTGGCGGTGCTGTGGCTCGGCGAGCCGCTGACCGTGCTGCGCATCGTCGGGATCGCGCTCGTCGTCGCCGGCCCGGCGCTGACGCTCAAGAAGGAGAAGCGGGCCGAGGAGGTGCCGCCGGAGACGCCCAACGAGACGACGTTCACGCCCGCCTATGCCGAGGGCTATCTCTACGCGTTCCTGTCGGCGATCGGATTCGGGCTGAGCCCGATCCTCGTCAACATGGCGTTCCCGCACAAAGGCATCGCCATCGGCGTCGCCGGCGGCTTCGTCTCATATCTCGCCGCGACAATCGCGATCGGGCTGACGCTCGTGCTGCCCGGGCGCTGGAAGGACTTCCGTGGCATCGACCGCACCTCGGCGCGATGGTTCGTGCTGTCGGGCATCCTCACCGGCATCTCGCAGATGACGCGCTACATGGCGCTCGCCGTTGCGCCGGTGTCGGTGGTGTCGCCGATTCAGCGGCTGTCGCTCGTCTTCCGCATCTATTTCGGCTGGATCATAAACCCGAAGCACGAAGTGTTCGGCGGGCGCATCGTCGCCGCCACGGTGATGTCGCTCATCGGCGCCGTCGCGCTGTCGGTGAGCGTCGGCGACGTGCACCAGCTTGTTCCGCTTCCTGACGCGGTCGCCGCGGTCTTGAACTGGCACTGGTCGATCGGCGTGCGCTGATTTTCCGGTCGCGAAATCGAACGCAAGCGCGACGCGATGGCCTCGCTGCGCAAACTCGGATAAGTCTTCGGCACGCACCGCCCGCGAAGAGCCGGTCACGAATTTGTTTGGAGGAACACGATGCCGAGGATTCTGTCGTCCGCCGTTCGTATGCTCGCCGTGCTCGCGGCGATAGTCGTTGCGATCGGCGCCGCGCCGGCGCGCGCCGAATGGCCGGATCGCCCCATCACCATCATCGTGCCGTTCCCGCCCGGCGGACCGAACGACCTGCTCGGGCGGCTGCTCGCCGCCGAACTCGGCAAGAAATTCAACCAGACCGTCATCGTCGAGAACAAGTCCGGCGCCGTCGGCGACATCGGCATCACCATGGGCGCGCGCGCGGCGCCCGACGGCTACACGCTGGTGGAGGTGACCGGCGTCGTCCTGATCAATCCGAGCGTGCGCAAGACCTCTTACGACCCGCTCAAGGATTTCGCGCCCGTCGCCTATCTCGGCGCCGCGCCGAACGCGATCATCACGCGGCCGGCGACCGGCATCAATTCCGTCGCGGACCTGATTGCGAAAGCGAAGGCCAATCCGGGCAAGCTCACTTACGCGACGGCCGGCACCGGCAGCGTGTCGCAGCTCGCCGTCGAGCTTCTCAAGATCCGCGCCGACATCCAGATGACGCACGTGCCGTTCCAGGGCGCCGCGCCGTCGCTCCAGGCGGCATTGCAGGGCACGACCGACATCGCCTCGGTGGCGATCGCGGGTCTCGTCGGCCACATCAAGTCGGGCTCGCTCAAGGCGATCGCGCAGACCGGCGCCACGCGCTGGCCCGATCTTCCCGACGTGCCGACCATGGCCGAGGCCGGCGTCCCGAACGCGGTGGTCGAGACCTCGCAGATGCTGCTGGCGCCCGCCGGCACGCCGCCCGCGGTCGTCAAGAAGCTGACGGACGCGACGCGCGAGGTGATGCAGCAGCCCGACGTGAAGGAGAAGATGGCGAAGGCCGGCTTCCTCGTTCAATACGAGGGGCCCGACGCGCTGCACGCGCGCATGGTGCGTGAGATCCCGGTGTGGAAGGAGATCGTCGAGCGCGCCGGTCTCGCCGCCAAGAAGTAGGGACGCTTCGATGGACATCAACCTGCCGCAGGTCGTTGCCGAGGTGACGGCGGAGTTCGAGCGATACGAGAAGGCGCTCGTCACGAACGACGTCGCCGTGCTCGATAGCGTGTTCCGCGAAGCGCCGGAGACGATCCGCTACGGCGTCAACGAGAACCTGTACGGCTTTGCCGAGATCGCCGCCTTCCGCGCGGCGCGCTCGCCCGTCGCGCTCGGCCGCAAATTGTCGCGCACCGTGATCACGACCTATGGCCGCGACTTCGCCGTCGCCTCGACCTTGTACGAGCGGCCGTCGGCGCCCGGCCGCATCGGCCGGCAGATGCAGACCTGGGTCAAATTCCCGGAAGGCTGGCGCGTCGTCGCCGCCCATGTGAGCCTGCTGGAAGAGAAGAAGTAGCGGTGAGGTGCGCGTTTGCGCAGCGCTGGTCGCCCCGAGACGGCGACGCAGCCTCTCCGTCACCCTGAGGAGCCCGCCGGAGCGCGGCGATGGCGGGCCTCTCCCGTCACCCTGAGGTGCCGTCGCGAAGCGACGGCCTCGAAGGGTCTCCGACTCACAGGTCCTTCGAGGCGCGCCTGCGGCGCGAGCCTCAGGATGACGGCGGTCCTTGAAATAATTCGTGATATAGGACTATTGACATTCCTATGGCGACGGATCATATTCCGATCCGTCCCGCCCCGTTACCGAGGGGCGTCTGATCAAGCGTCTCCAGACGCGGGGCGGGATGC
>JBQCFB010000445.1:0-6192 GCA_051959715.1 Pseudolabrys sp. | reverse complement strand
CACGAGGTGCGGCGTGAACGAGACGATGACCTCCTTGCCGGCCGCCGCGGAGAACTCCTGATCGAGCTCGGCCATGTGCCGGTGGTGGCCGACGCCATAGGCGTTGAAGCCCTCCGACACTTCGGAGAACAGCATCGCCTCTTTCGCCGCCCGTCCTGCGCCAGTCATGCCGGACTTGGCGTCGACCACGATGTCGTCGAGCTCGATCGCCTTGGCCTTGATCAGCGGAATGAGCGGCAGCTCGGCGCAGGTCGTGTAGCAGCCCGGATTGGCGACGAGCTTGGCGTGCCTGATCTGCCGCCGGTGGATCTCGACGAGACCGTAGACCGCCTGCGTCTGGAGTTCTGGCGCGTGATGCTCGTGGCCGTACCACTTCGCATAGGCCGCGGTGTCGGCCAGCCGGAAGTCGGCGGACAGGTCGACGACCTTGGTCGACGGCGCGGCCGCGAGGAGTCCCTTGATGACCTTCTGCGTCGTCGCATGCGGCAATGCGCAGAAGGCGACGTCGAGCCCGGCGCCCACCCAGTCGAGGCCGTCGAGCGCAACGAGCGTCGGCAGGTCGAACGGCGAGAACTGCGGGAAAACGTCGCGCATCTTCTTGCCGGCGGAGCGCTCGGCGGTCAGCAGCGTGATGTCGACCTTCGGATGGCGCAGCAGCATCCGCACCAGTTCGGACCCGGTGTAGCCGGAGGCGCCGAGAACGCCGACCTTTGCCTTCGTGGCCATCACATGTCTCCGCTGTCGGCGAGCGCAGCCTTCGGCGCGCCCGCGGGGTTCTGGTACATCAATTGCGGCCTGAGCGCGACCATGCGCGCGGCGATGGTCTGCGCCGCGGGATCGGTCTCAGCGGAAAGCTGCGACGCGATCGCGACATGGTCGGCGTCGTTCTTGTGCTGGTTGAGCTTGAACTTGCCCTCGATCTCCTCGACCAGCATCTCGATGACGACGATCGCCTTCATGAGCTGCTCGAGCTTGGCCGGCGCGACCTTGTCCGTCGTCCACGGATCGGCAATGCCCTGCTCGAACCGGGCGGTGAGCGCGTCGAGATGGGCGCGCGCGTGCTCGTGCGGCACCACCGCCACCGGCCCCGACAGGTGCACGGTCTCGTAGAGCCAGGTCGGCACCTGGTCCGGGCTCGCATACCAGGCGGCGGAGACATAGGCGTCGGCGCCCGAGACGGCCATGAGCCAGGTGCCCCGCTTCTCGGCCGCGGCGGCGAGCGGGTTGGGGCGCGCCACATGGAAGGTGACGCGCGGGCCCTTGCCCGGCCGCTCCTCGATCAGGAACGGCACCGGCGAGGCGAGCGGACGCCCGCCGTCGCAGGTCACGATAAGGCCGAAGCCGCGCGCCGCCGCGAACGCGAGAGCGAGCGCGGGATGCTGAACCTTGAAGGCGGGAGGCGTGTACATCGCGTCTTCTCCAGGCAAAGAGCCGCCGGAGGCCGCCGTAGCACGTCTTTGGTTTGTGGGAGAACCGTCAGAGAGTGCCGCGGAGCCAGTCCTGCGGCACGGGAACGACTAGCCGTTCGCCCGTGCCGGGGTGGCACGGCGGCGGCGGAGCTTTGCGGGTGCGAAAGCGGTCGTCATGGGCGCGCGATATAGAGCCGGATTCCGTGCAGGTCAAGGTTGTCCCGGTGGGCAGGACCGGAGCGCACGCCCTTGTTACCGGCGCCCGAGCCGGAGCGGCTGCTCGGACAGCATGGCCTGGATCACGACCTCGCGCGCCTTGGCGGGGTCGATGTGGTGGATGGCGAGGATGTCGTCGCAGTCGGCGACGATCGCGTCGGCATCCTGCATCATCTTCATGCGTTTGAAGCCGGATTCGTGCGTCAGCCCCATGCTGGCGCCGACGATCTCGAGGATGTTGACGATTTTGAACGGCCAGTCGCGCTCATGCGCGCAGAACTCGCGGTAGTCGACATGATAAATGACGGCCAGCGCATCGACGCCCGCGGCCTCCGCAGCACGAAGCTCGGCGAGATGCAGGTCGCGCTTGTAGTCCGGCAGCGCATTCAGCGCATTGCCGACGAGCCCGACTTCGGGCTGGCCGAGGTCGACGAGCTCGACGCCGGGCACCATGCGCAGCAATTCGATGCCGGCTTCGGTGACGCCCTTGATGCCGGGATGGCGATGCAGCGCGACACGCATCGGCACCGCAATTTTCAGCAGCGGCTTCAAGGCCGCAAGATGCGGCTCGAGGAACAGCATGAACGGCGTCATCTCGAAGGGCCGCGCGCCGCGCACCTTCTCGAGCGTCGGAAGCGTCGTCTCGGTGAACTGCACGTGGCAGCTCGGGCACCATGAAATGACGCCGGCCTTGCCTTCGGCGAGCCGGTCGACCGAGCTCGTCGCCTGGCGTCCCGACACTTCGACGTCGCCGGTGCGAAGCTGGATCACGCCGCAGCAATGGTTCGGCCCGCCCATGACCTTATACGTGACGCCGAGCGCATCCATGATGTCGAGCGCGTGCAGCGCGATGTGCGGCGTCTTCAGCACGTTGCAGCCGGTGTAGAAGACGAAGTCGGGCCGCTCGCCCTCCTTCGCCGTCGAGCCCGACTCGAGCCGCGCCCCGACCTCCTGCCCGAGCCGCGCCAATTCCGCGTCGCTCAACTGGATGCGCGAGAGCACCCGCACGCCGTCGGCGACGAGCCGGAAATTCTCGATGCCCTTGCGCCGGCGCTCGCGCAATTCCGTCGCACCGTTCATGGCGACCCGCGCCATGGCGAGCAGGAAGCGCGGATTGATGCTCTCGGGGCAGGCCTCGATGCATTCGCCGGAGAGCGCGCAGCCGCGCGCCCAGGCGCGGGCCGCGTCGGTCCCCTCGCCGCCGCGCAGGATGTCGATGACGCCGCCGATCACGTCGCGCGGTGCGGCGTCGCCCACGCCGGCAGGCCCGGTCACGGGGCACACTTCGACGCATTTGCCGCAGCGCGTGCAGGCATCGATCATGTCGCCGGTACGCGCGGCGAGCGCGGTCTCGAACGTCATCTCGGTCATGCCGGGGAAGCTAGCGCGGGAACGCCCGCGCGGCCAGCCGCCAACGCCAATGAAAAAGGCCGCCGGAACCGGCGGCCTTTCATCGCGCAAACCGTGTGCTCAGCCGTTCGGATCCCAGGCGACCGGGACGAGACGGTAGTTCGCGCCGTCCTTCTCGACGTGGCCGACACAGGGATACGGGAAGTGATAGCCGACGACGACCATCTTCTCGGCCGCGGCCATGTCGTAGACCCGATGACGCGTCGCCTGCGCGACTTCCGGCTGGTTGTCGAACAGCGAATGCCAGTCCGGATGGCGCAGGAACATGGACGGGATGTTGCTCACGTCGGTCTGCACCAGGATCGACTTGTTGCCCGAGGCGACCGCGAACGAGGTGTGGCCGGGCGTATGGCCCGGAGTCGCGATCGAGGTGATGCCGGGCGCGACCTCGACGCCGGCCTTGTAGGCCGAGACCTTGATGCCCTCGAGCGTCTTCGCCACGGTCGGAAACTGCGCCTTGTTGAAGACGTTGGCGCGGCCCGCATTGGCCGGATCAGACCAGAAGGCGAGCTCGACCTCCGGCACCTTGATCTCGGCATTCGGGAAAGCGGGCGAGCCGTCGGCGTTCTTCAGTCCGCCAATGTGGTCGCCGTGGAAGTGCGAGATGAGAACGATGTCGACGTCCTTCGGTTCGATACCGGCGGCGGCCATGTTGCCGCGCGCCTGCCCGACCGCGCCCTTGGTCGCGGCGTAGGCGCCGAGGCCGTTGCCAGTGTCGATCAGCACGACCTTCGTGCCGGTGTTCACCACCATCGGGCTGAACGGTATCGTCACTTTACCGTCCGGCATGTAGGCGGCTGCCGCCGCCTTGATCGCCTCGTCCTTGCTGACATTGACGACGAAGTTGTCCGGCACCGGGAACGTGCGGGCGCCGTCCATCAATTGCACGATCTGGAAATCGCCGACCTTGTAGCGGTAGACGCCGCTGCTCTTGATCTCCGTTGCGGCGCGCGCGATCTGCGGCAACCCGACGGCGGCGGTCGCGGCACCGGCAGCGGCGCCGGCCAGAATATGACGGCGTGAAAACTCAACCATGGTCATCTCCCCGCATGTTTGCATTCCAACGATCGGCAAATCGCCCGATCGATCCTATCAACACCAGCCGGCGTTGTTTATGCCAATTTAATGGGGCTACACTGTCCGTCAAACCGTAGCATCTGCCGGCGCCTCGACGAACGCACGAGCGCACAAGCCGGCCCAACCGGCGACAACCAACGGGAGGAGTTAAAATGCGTCATCTGAGGATAGCGGCGGCGGCATTCTGCGTCGCCATGCTGGCCGGCACGGGAGCATTCGCGCAGGTCCCGCCGAACCCGAACAATCCGAACGAGAACGTTCCGGAGAAATACAATTACACGCCGTACGGCGAGAACATCAAACTCGAGCAAGCCAAAAAGGTTGCCGACGCCGCGATGGCGGAAGCGGTGAAGCGCAATTGGCCGATGTGCATCGCCATCGTCGATACGTCCGGTGAGCTCGTCTATTTCGAAAAGATGGACGACTGCCAGTTCGCGTCGGTCAACATCTCGCAGCACAAGGCGCGGGCCGCGGCGCGCTATCGCCGTCCGACCGTCGTGTTCGAGCGGCTGATGGGCAACAGCCCGTTCAACTCCTACCTGCCGACGCTCGGCGACGCCTTCATCGGCTCGCGCGGCGGCAACCCGCTCGTGGTCGGCGGCAAGATCGTCGGCGCGATCGGCGTGTCGGGCGGCACCGGCTCGCAGGACGACACGATCTCGCAGGCCGGCGCCGGCTCGGTGAAGTAAGGCGCAGGCTTCGACGCTGCAACATCGCGGATCGCCGGGCGGCTCATCGCCCGGCGATTTGCATTTCAGGAGATCCAGGCGAAGACCTTGCTGACGCCGCTGCCGAGCGCGATCAGCACGCCCGCCCACAGGAAGGCCGAGCCGAAATTGGCGATCTGGAATCGCCAGTACGGCATTTCGAAAATGCCGGCGACCAGTGGCACCGCCGCGCGCAAGGGCCCGAAGAAGCGGCCGATGACGATGGCGAGCGCGCCCCACTTCTTCACGAAGGCCTCGCCGCGCGGGATCAGGTCCGGGTGCCGCGACAACGGCCACATGTGCGCGACGGAGTATTCGAGCTTGAGCCCGATCCAGTAGCTGAGCCAGTCGCCGCAGGCCGCGCCGAGCGCACCCGCGATCCACACCGGCCAGAAGCTCAGCGCGCCCGCGCCGACGAGTGCGCCGATCGCGACGAGCGCGCCCCAGGCCGGCACCAGCAGAGAGATGAAGGCGAGCGACTCGGCAAAGGCGAGCGCGAACATGATCGGCGCGGCCCAGACGGCATGCTCGCGCACGAACTCGGCCGCGTGATCGATGAATTCGAACATGGTGGGATCAGGGCGCCTCGGACGTGCCGTCTTAGCCCGAGGCCCCTGCCCGGCGCCAGCGCCTTATTCCGGCAATTCCGGCTCGGCGCGGGGAAACAGGTGCTCTACCCCCACCATGCCGATAATCAAGAGCGGCACGGAGACGAAGGCGCCGACCGGTCCCCACAGCCAGGTCCAGAACACCAGCGACAGGAACACGGTGAGGGGATTGAGCGTCAGCCGGTGGCCCATGATGCTCGGTGTGATGAAGTGCCCCTCGGCCGTGCCCATGGCGAGATAGAGCAGCGGCGGAATGATCGCGTGCGTCAGCGTCGCGAAGCTGACGATGCCGACCATGAACATGGCGGCCTCGACCATCAGCGCGCCGATATAGGGAATGTAGTTGAGGATGAAGCCGAGCACGCCCCAGGCGATCGGATCGGGCAGCCCCGTCGCGAAGGCGATGATGCCGGAGCCGATGCCGACGCAGAGATTGATCACCGTCACGGTCGACAGATAGCCGGTCAGGTTGTGCTCGATGTCGTTGAAGATCTTGAGCACGCGCAGCTTGGCCTCGCGCTGCGCGAACATCGACACCGAGACGCGGCGGATCTGCGAGCGGCCGAGCAGCATGAAGAACAGCGTGCCGAAGAAGATCAGCATCTGGCCGATGCCGGGCGCGACGATCGACATGACCGGCTGCACGAAGCTGACGATGTCGACGCCGATGCTGCCCTTCTGGCTCGCCGGCAGGAGCGTGTCGCGCAGTCCCTGCAACGTCGACAGCGGCCCTTCGAGCACGGACAGCTTCTGCATGATCTTCTG
>JBQCFB010000444.1:0-5766 GCA_051959715.1 Pseudolabrys sp. | reverse complement strand
TTTATCCATTTATACAATTCAAAACGGCCGGGGCAAACCCCGGCCGTTTTTGCTTTCCTAGATAGTGCCAACGTGCCTCGGCCTCATGGTGAGGAGCGCTGCGCAGCAGCGCGTCTCGAACCATGGGGCCGCCCCATCCTTCGAGACGCGTCGCTTCGCGACGCTCCTCATGATGAGGCGGAGGGAACTACCCCTCCCCGTTCGCCTTCAGCGCGTCGGGGTGCGGCATGGCGATGACGTTGTAGCCGCTGTCGACGAAATGGATTTCGCCGGTGACGCCGCTCGACAGGTCCGACAGCAGGTAGAGCCCAGCCCCGCCCATCTCCTCGAGCGTGATGCCGCGGCCGAGCGGCGAATAGGACTGCTGGAACGCGAACATGGCGCGCGCATCGGTGATGCCGGCGCCGGCCAGCGTGCGCACGGGACCGGCCGAGATCGCGTTGACGCGGATCTTCTGCTTGCCGAAGTCGACGGCGAGATAGCGCACGGAAGATTCGAGCGCCGCTTTCGCCACGCCCATCACGTTGTAGTTCGGCATGGCGCGGTCGCCGCCATTATAGGTCAGCGTCAGCATGGCGCCGCCGTCCGGCATCAGCGCCGCGGCGCGCTTCGCGGCTTCGGTGAAGGCGTAGCAGGAGATCACCATCGTGCGGATGAAGTTCTCGCGCGTCGAATCGGCGTAGCGGCCCTTCAGCTCGTTCTTTTCGGAGAAGGCGATGGCGTGGACGAGGAAGTCCATCTTGCCCCAGTCCGACTTGATCCTGTCGAACACGGCATCGACGGTCGACACGTCCTCGACGTCGCAGGGCATGACTATCTTCGCGCCGAGGGTGGGGGCGAGCGGCTTGACGCGCTTGCCGAGCGCCTCGCCCTGATACGTGAAGGCGAGCTCGGCGCCGTGCTCGGAGAGCATCTTGGCGATGCCCCAGGCGATCGAATGATCGTTGGCGACACCCATCACCAACCCGCGCTTGCCCTGCATCAGCCCCGGCATCGTCTCAGGTCTCCGTCGCTGTCATTCCGGGGCGCGAACGAAGTGAGCGAACCCGGAATCCAGAATCCTGGCTCTGGATTCCGGGCCCGCGCCTTCGGCGCGTCCCGGAATGACGAAGGTGAACTACGCATCCAGCCGCTTGAGCACCAGCGACGCATTGGTGCCGCCGAAGCCGAACGAGTTCGACAGGACGGCGCCGAGCTTCACGTTGTCGCGGCGCTCGCGCACGATCGGCATGTCCTCGAAAGCGGGGTCGAGGTTCTTGATGTTGGCGCTCTCGCAGATGAAGCCGTTGTTCAGCATCAGAAGCGAGTAGATCGCCTCCTGCACGCCGGCGGCGCCGAGCGAATGGCCGGACAGCGACTTGGTCGCCGAGATCGGCGGGCACTTGTCGCCGAACACGGCGCGGATCGCCTCGATCTCCTTGGCGTCGCCGACCGGCGTCGCGGTCGCGTGCGGATTGATGTAGTCGATCGGCGCCTTGCAGGTCTCGAGCGCCATCTTCATGCAGCGCTGCGCGCCCTCGCCCGACGGCGCCACCATGTCGTAGCCGTCCGACGTCGCGCCGTAGCCGGCGATCTCGGCGTAGATCTTCGCGCCGCGCGCCTTGGCGTGCTCGAGTTCTTCCAGCACGAGGACGCCGGCGCCGCCGGCGATGACGAAGCCGTCGCGGTCCTTGTCGTAGGCGCGCGAGGCGGTCTGCGGCGTCTCGTTGTACTTGGACGACATCGCGCCCATGGCGTCGAACAGGTTGGACATGGTCCAGTCGACGTCTTCGCAGCCGCCGGCGAACATCACGTCCTGCTTGCCCCACTGGATCATCTCGGCGGCATTGCCGATGCAGTGGTTGGACGTCGCGCAGGCCGACGCGATCGAATAGTTCACGCCCTTGATCTTGAACCAGGTGGCGAGCGTCGCCGACGCGGTCGACGACATCGCCTTCGGCACGGCGAACGGGCCGATGCGCTTCGGGCTGGAATTCTTGCGGGTGATGTCGGCGGCGTCGACGATCGTCGAGGTGGTCGGGCCGCCCGAGCCCATGATGATGCCGGTGCGCGGATTGGAGATGTCGCCTTCCTCGACGCCGGAGTCGCGGATCGCCTGCTCCATCGCGATGTGGTTCCACGCCGCGCCGCGGCCGAGGAATCGCATGGCGCGCCGGTCGATCATCGTCTCGGCGTCGATCTGCGGCATGCCGTGCACCTGGCAGCGGAAGCCGAGCTCGGCATATTTATCGGAGCGGGAAATTCCCGACTTGGCTTCGCGCAGGCTCGCCAGCACTTCCTGCGAATTGTTGCCGATCGATGAGACGATGCCCATCCCGGTGACGACGACGCGCCGCATGCCACTTGACCCTTATCGCTGCCGGAGTTTGCCCTGAGCCGCCCGGAACAGATTGACCCGGCGCGGCCGTTTCGCAAGACCCCGCTTCAATTCGCGCAACGGCTCAGCCGCCCGCGGGCGCCAGCCCCTCGTCCTGCTTGAACAGGCCGACCTTCAGGTCGCTGGCGCGATAGATGATGGTGCCGTCGGCGGAGAGCCAGCCGTCGGCGATGCCGAGCACCAGCTTCGAGCGCATCACGCGCTTGAAGTCGACGCCGTAGATCACCTTCTTCACGGTCGGCAGCACCTGGCCGGAGAACTTCAGCTCGCCGAGACCGAGCGCGCGGCCCTTGCCCGGCGAGCCGAGCCAGCCGAGGAAGAACCCGACCATCTGCCACAGCGCGTCGAGGCCGAGACAGCCCGGCATCACCGGGTCGCCCTTGAAATGGCAGGCGAAGAACCAGAGGTCCGGCTTCACGTCGAGCTCGGCGCGCACCATGCCCTTGCCGTGCTCGCCGCCGGTCTCCGAAATCTCCGAGATACGGTCGAACATCAGCATCGGGGGCAGCGGCAGCTGCGCATTGCCGGCGCCGAACAGTTCGCCGCGGCCGCAGGCCAGCAGATCCTCGTACGCGAAGCTGTTTCGCCGTTCGTTCATAGGCACACTATCCCACCTGCGGGGTGAATGGTCCCCCGCCGCGGCACTCGTAACACACCGGCCAAGGCGGGCAAAGATGCGAAGACCCGAGTCCGGAGAGAGGTTCCCGCCTGAAAAATGCGGCAAAAAGGCCTCCTCCCGCCAGTTGCGAAGGAGTTGCATCTGGGCGCTGCGGGTGTATATGTTGCGAGTGAAACGGTTGTCGCCGGCCCTGTTCGCGCCGGCTTTTGAGCGTACCCGATGAACCTGCTGCGGAACCTGAAGCCCTCGGCCCAGACCGGCCCGTCTCCGACGGACCTGACCGGCTGCCCGTGGCATGACGTGAAGTCGATGCTGCGCCAGGTCGGCCTGCGTCCGACGCGGCAGCGCATGGCGCTCGGCTGGATCCTGTTCGGCAAGGGCGACCGCCACCTGACGGCCGAAATGCTCTACGAGGAGGCGACCCGCGCCAAGGTGCCGGTGTCGCTGGCCACAATCTACAACACGCTGCACCAGTTCACCGAGGTCGGCCTGCTGCGCCAGGTCGCCGTCGACGGCTCCAAGGCCTATTTCGATACCAACGTCTCGGCGCATCACCACTTCTTCGTCGAAGGCACCGACGAGGTGCTCGACATTCCGAGCGCCGATGTGCTGGTCGGCAAGACGCCGACGCCGCCGGAAGGCTACGAGATCGCGCGCGTCGACGTGGTCGTGCGGCTGCGCAAGAAAGCCTGATCGCAGCTCCATCGTACCGCGATGCAAAGGGCCCCGCAGATGCGGGGCTTTTCGTTTGTTCCGCCTCGCGCTGACGTGAACGCGCCCCATCGCGCCCACCGCTTGCGTCGCCTGCCTGCGCGTCTAGCATCGGCCCCGGCAACGACCGCGAACGCGGCGCAATTGCATCCGGGAGCAGACGCCATGGCAGTATCACTCAAGCGCGTGAAGATCGCGCCCAAAGGCATGGGCCTCAACGACTTCGTCGCGCAGCAGGAAGGCTTCTTCGCCGCCGAAGGTCTCGATGTCGAATTCGACTGGAAGACATTCCGCGGCACGCAGTCGAGCTGGAAAGGCCTCGACTATCTGCACCGCCCGCAGGACAAGCCCTACACCGAAGACAAGGAAGACGTGATCCAGGGCGCCTGCGTCTGGGGTTCGATTTGCAATGCCGGCGCAGGCATGGGCCGTTTCGTCGCCGAAGCCTATGGCGTTTCGCCCTGGGCGATCTTCGTGCGGCCGGATTCGAAAATCCAAAAGCCGGAAGACCTCAAGGACGTTCCGGTTTCGGTCGGCATGCGCGCCGGCAGCCATTTCAACGTGCCGTACCGGCTCGAAAAATACTTGCCGCTCGAGCACATCAAGGTCGTCAACACCGGCGGGTTCGGCGCGCGCCTGAAGGCGCTGCTCGACGGCGAAGTCGAGGCCGCAAGCTTGCTGCCGCCGCAGATCGCGATGGCCGAGCAGCTCGGCCTGCGCGCCATCATCCGCGACACGTTCAAGACCTTGTGGTGGGTCCCGGGCAACACCGATCCGGAGGTCGTCACCGGCTATCTGCGTGCGCTCGATCGCGCCGAGAAGGCGATGGACGCCGACCCGGCGAAGTACATGCCGCTGTGGAAGATGGCGGTGCCGGCCGAGTTCGAGAACGCCCACGCATGGGACTTCAGCAAGTTCGGGCGCGGCGAGCGCTTCGTCTACAAGACGCTGCCGCAGGCCGAGTTCGACGACACGCTCGACCAGGTCAAGCGCTGGGGTCTCGACGACTTCCTGAAGGACCGCAGCTTCGAAGGCCTGAGCTTCGCGGCTGAATGAGGATGCCGGCCGTGCGCCCCACGCCGGGGCGCGCGGTCACTCCACCTTCTCGTTCGGGTAAGCGCCCCAGAGGCGCTCCTGGTGGATATAGCCGCTGAAGTTCTTGCCGACGAAGCGGCACCAGGTGCCGTCGCAGGACTTGAGCGAGCCGAGCACGCCCGATTGCAGTTTGGCGGTGACGGCGGACGTCGGGTCCGGGCTGTCGTAAAGCGGGACCAGTTCGTTGTTGAGCTTGGGCACGACCACCGCCGTCCGCTTGCCGGACAGGAGCGAGTGGTAGACCCAGCCCTCGGCGCCTTCCCAGTCACGGATGCGACGCCAGTTCTCGAATTCAGCGGTGATCTCGACCGGCATGCCGGCGCGGGTATAGACCCAGCGCACGTCCTGGTCCTTGTTCGGGCCGCCGCGGACATTGACACGGTCGGACTTGAGGCTGACGAAGCGCGGGATCGGCAGGCCGCTGACCGAGCCGACCGGACCATCGGCCGCAGTTGCGGCCGGCGCCGGCGTCAGGCCAAAGGCTGCCAGGAGGGCCAGGCCGAGCGCGGCGGCGAGCGCCCGAACACTTTGTCTTGTCACGGCCATCTGCTAGGGAATGAACGAGATTTCGTTGCCGGCGAAGCGAGTTGGCAGTGTCGGCGACGACGGTTAATGAGGGCTGAAGAGCGGGCCCGCCGCGGTGGTAGCATTGCGCCGAAGGTCCGCTGCGCAGCGTTTTTCGAGGCACTATGGCGAAGAGCAAGAAGCCGCTGGTCATCGTCACGCGCAAGCTGCCCGACAGCGTCGAGCTGCGCATGCGCGAACTCTTCGACGCCCGGCTCAACGCCGACGACAAGCCGATGAGCCCGGCGCAGCTCGCCGAGGCGGTCAAGACCGCCGACGTGCTGGTGCCGACGGTCACCGACGAGATCGACGCCTCGGTGCTGTCGAAGGCCGGCGACCAGCTCAAACTGATCGCCAATTTCGGCAACGGCGTCGACAACATCGACGTCGCCACCGCCGT
>JBQCFB010000443.1:0-2266 GCA_051959715.1 Pseudolabrys sp. | reverse complement strand
GTCGCGGTCACCGACAGCGAGATGTCGCCCCTGGCGCGGCTTGCCGACGTGACACTCATCGTGCGCACCGAGACCCCGTCCTTCTTCCACACCATGGCGCCTGCTTTCGCGGCGGTCGAATGCCTGGCCGCGCTTGTCGCGGCGCGGCGCGGGCCCGAAGCGCTGGCCGCGCTCGAAGCGAGCGAGCGTCAGCTCGCCGCCTTCGGCACCTATGTTCTCCCGCATTCGAAAGGACGACGTCACCTATGACGCATGTGCTGCACCGGACCATCGGCCACCAATACCCGACGGCCGTGTCGGGCAAGGGCCTCATCATCCGCGACCAGACCGGCAAGGAGTACATCGACGCCTCAGGCGGCGCTGCGGTCTCATGCGTCGGCCATTCGCATCCGGACGTACTCGATGCCATGCGCGCGCAGATCGACACGCTCGAATACGCGCACACCAGCTTTTTCACCACGCAGGTCGCCGAGGAACTCGCCGACGATCTCATCGCCCATGCCCCGCCGGGGCTCGATCACGTGTTCTATGTCAGCGGCGGCTCGGAGGCGATCGAGGCCGCGCTCAAGCTCGCGCGGCAGTATTTCGTCGAGATCGGCCAGCCTCAGCGCCGTCATCTCATCGCGCGGCGGCAGAGCTATCACGGCATCACCGCCGGCGCGCTCGCCGTCGGCGGCCGCGCCTGGCAGCGCAAGGCGTTCGCTCCGCTTCTGATCGAAACGCATCACGTCACGCCGGTCTACGAATATCTCGAGAAACTGTCCGGCGAGACGCCGGACGCCTATGGGGCGCGACTGGCGCAGGAGCTCGAGGACAAGATCAACGAGCTCGGCAAAGACAGCGTCATTGCCTTCATCGCCGAGCCGGTGGTCGGCGCCACGATGGGCGCGGTGCCCGCGGTGCCGGGCTATTTCAAGCGCGTACGCGAAATTTGCGACCGCTACGGCGTCCTACTCATCCTCGACGAGGTCATGTGCGGCATGGGCCGCACCGGCACGTTGCACGCGTGCGAGCAGGACGGCGTCTCACCGGACCTGATGGCGATCGCCAAGGGGCTCGGCGGCGGCTATGCGCCGAGCGGCGCGCTTCTCCTGCAGGGCAAGATCTTCAAAGCGCTCGCCGACGGCTCGGGCTCGTTCCAGCACAGCCACACTTATACTGGCCATCCGCTGGCCTGCGCCGCCGCGCTCGCCGTGCAGCGCGTCATCCGCCGCGACAATTTGCTTGTGAACGTGCGCGATCAAGGCGCGCGCCTCCAGCGCCG
The DNA here is from genome assembly GCA_051959715.1 of Pseudolabrys sp. Classification (GTDB taxonomy): domain Bacteria; phylum Pseudomonadota; class Alphaproteobacteria; order Rhizobiales; family Xanthobacteraceae; genus Pseudolabrys. The sequence continues at coordinate 1,002 of JBQCFB010000443.1, read as the reverse complement.
CCTCAACGAACGCTTCGGCAATCATCCCTTCGTCGGGGATGTGCGCGGCCGCGGACTGTTCCTGGGAATCGAGATCGTCGCTGACCGTGGCACCAAGGAACCGTTCGATCCGGCGAAGAAGATTCATGCGCGCATCAAGAAGGAAGCAATCGCGCGCGGCCTCATGGTTTATCCGATGGGTGGCACGGTCGACAGCCTGCGCGGCGACCACGTCTTGCTTGCGCCGCCCTTCATTCTCGACCCGGCGGCGGTCGATACCATCGTCGAGCGGCTGGGGGAAGCCGTCGACGCGGCGGTGAGCGCATGATCGATTGATCGAGCGCGCAAATCGGGAATATCACGACAAAGAATGGGTTCTCACTGCACCTTTACTGCACTCTCGACTGATAACAAACGGAGGACAATGCACATGACGATCAGAATGAAGACGACCGGCCTCGCCGTGGCCGGACTGCTGGCACTCACGGCAGGCGGCGCTTCGCCGGCGCTGGCACAGCAGAAGTTCATCACCATCGGCACCGGTGGCGTCACCGGCGTCTACTACGCCGTCGGCGGCGCGCTCTGCCGCCTGATGAACAAGGACCGCGCCAAGACCGGCATCCGCTGCTCGGTGGAATCGACCGGCGGTTCCGTGTTCAACGTCAACGCCATCAAGTCGGGCGAGCTCGAATTCGGCCTCGCGCAGTCGGACGTGCAGTACAACGCCGCCAAGGGCGAGGCCATGTTCAAGGGCAAGGCCGATCCGGACCTGCGCGCGGTCTTCTCGGTGCATCCGGAGCCTTTCACGGTTCTGGCGCGCAAGGAAGCCGGCGTCACCAAGTTCACCGACTTCAAGGGCAAGCGCTTCAACGTCGGCAATCCTGGCTCGGGCACGCTCGCCTCGATGGAAGAACTGCTGAAGCAGATGAACTGGACCAAGGCCGACTTCTCGATGGCGGCTGAGCTGAAGGCCGACGAGCAGGGCACCGCGCTTTGCGACAACAAGATCGACGGCTTCTTCTA
>JBQCFB010000442.1:0-7766 GCA_051959715.1 Pseudolabrys sp. | reverse complement strand
GAAGGGGTTCGAGGCGCCGCCTCCTCTTCAAGCGGGAAGCGCGTCCCGCGAAGCAGATCTCCACCCCGACCCTCCCCCTTCCAGGGGGAGGGGACGCGCGTGCATTCGCGGCGCTTTCATTGGCTCGCCCCCGCTCTTTGCGTCGCCACCGCCTCCACCGCGTCGACGATCGCCTGATAGCCGGTGCAGCGGCAGTAGTTGCCGGACAGATGCGCGCGGATCTGATCGCGCGACGGCACGCTGTTGGTTTGCCGTGCGCGGGCGAGCAGGTCCTGCGCCGCGACGATCATGCCCGGCGTGCAGTAGCCGCATTGCAGCGCGTTGCGTTCGACGAAGGCTGCTTGCAGATCGGCGGCCTCGCCGGAGTCGGACAGGCCCTCGATCGTTTCGACAACGGCGCCGTCGCACTGCACGGCCAGCATCAGGCAGCCGCGCACGATCTCGCCGTTGACCCGCACCGTGCAGGTGCCGCAGACGCCGTGCTCGCAGCCGACATGGCTGCCGGTCAGGACCAGATCGTCGCGCAGGAAGTCGACCAGGGTCTTGCGCGCGTCGACGCGCTCGCTGACGCGCTCGCCATTGACCGTCATCGAAATATCGAGGGCGGTGTCGCTCATGCGCGCGGCTCCATCAACTGCTTCGCCACCCGCCGCAGCAGCACGCCGGCAAGATGCATTTTCTCGGACCCGGTCGCCTGGATGTCGTCGTGCGGCACAAGATCGAGCGCGGCAACCGCCGCATCGACGTCGCCGCTCGCGAGCGCGGCTTCCGCTTTGCGCGCGCGCACCGGCGTGTTGCCGACGCCGAAGAAGGCAAGCCGCACGTCGCTCAAATCCTTGCCCTTGGCCCGCGCTGTCGCAGCCAGGCCGACGATGGCGTAGTCGCCGTGCCGGCGCGCCAGTTCGGCAAAGCCGGTGCGCGTCTCCGCCGTTGCGGCCGGAACGCGAATGGCGGTGAGCATCTCGCCGGCGCCAAGCGCCGTTTCGTAGAGGTCGACGAAGAAGTCGTCGGCCTTGATCGCGCGCCTGGCTTTGGGTCCGCTCGCCTCCACGTCGCCGCCGAGCGCGAGCAGGCAGGCCGGCAACTCGGCCGCGGGATCGGCGAAGGCGATCGAGCCGCCGATGGTGCCGCGGTTGCGGATAGCGGGATGGGCAATGTGCGGCATTGCGCTGGCGATCAGCGGTGCGTGCCTGGCAATCACGTCGGAGCGTTCGACCTGTGCATGGCGCGCCAACGCGCCGATCGTCACCGTGCCGCCCTTCGCCTCGATGCGGTCGAGTCCGTCAATGCCATTGATGTCGATGAGGAGAGACGGCGCCGACAGCCGCATGTTGAGCGTGGCGATGAGGCTCTGCCCGCCGGCCAGCAACCGCGCGTCGGCTTGCGTGCCGAGCAGCGTCAGCGCCTCGTCGAGCGAGCGGGCTTTCCTGTAGGCGAACGGGGCCGGCTTCACGGCTCCTCCCTTTCGATTTTTCCGGCATTGTGACGCAGCCGGGCCTCAGGTCAATGCGTGGGCCGCCCCACTCGCGGGCGCGCCGCGCGCCGCGTATAAGTCGCGCGGTTCAGAGCGGGGGGAGTGCGATGGCGAAGGAATTCAGCGGCAAGGTTGTCGTCGTCACCGGCGGCAGTCGCGGCATCGGGCGGGCGATCGCGGCGAGTTTTGCGGGCGAAGGGGCGCAAACGGTGCTAGCGGCGTCGAACGCGGCCAACCTGGCCGAAGCGGGCAAGCTGGTCGCAGCGGGCGGCGGCCCGGCGCCGCTGACGGTTGCGGCCGATCTGCGCACGCTCGCCGGCTGCGAGCAGGTCCACACCGAGGTGAACGCCCGCTTCGGCCGCTGCGACATTCTGGTCAACTGCGCCGGCGCGACGCGTGGCGGCGACTTCTTCGCGCTGCCGGACGAGGCCTGGACCGACGGCTTCGCGCTCAAGTTCTTCGGCGCGGTGCGGATGACGCGGCTGTTCTGGCCGCTCCTGAAGGCGGCGCATGGCTCAATCGTCAACATCATCGGCGGCGCCGCGCGCACGCCGGGTCCCGAATTCCTGGTCGGCGGCTCGGTCAACGCCGCCTTCGCCAATTTCTCGAAAGGGCTCGTCGGCCTTGGCAACCGCGACGACGTCAACGTCAATGTCATCCATCCGGGCACGACCGAAACCGACCGCATGGCGCAACTGATGGAGCAGTTCGCCAAGGCGCAGGGGAAGACGCCGGAGCAGGTGCGCGCCGAGCAGATCTCGAAGACCGGCATCCGCCGCATCGGCCAGCCGGAGGACATCGCCTCGCTCGCGCTGTACCTCTGCTCGCCCGCCGCGCGTCACATCCAGGGCACGGCCATCGCCGTCGATGGCGGCACCACGCCGGGGTATTACTGACGCGTCTCTAGGAGAGCTTCTTCACGATATCGATCGCGCGCCGCAGCAGCGTCATCGACGCCTCCAGCGTGCGGAACGCCGCGTGCGCCGACAGCGTCACGTTCGGCAGTTGCGCCAGCGGGTGATCGGCCTTGAGCGGCTCGTTGTGGAACACGTCGAGCCCGGCGTGGCGGATGTGGCCGGACTTGAGCGCGTCGATCAGCGCCTGCTCGTCGGCGAGCGCGCCGCGCGCGGTGTTGACGAACAGGCAGCCCTTCTTCATGCGCGCGATGCGTTTGGCGTCGAGGAAGCCGCGCGTCTCGTCGTTCAGCACGAGGTTGAGCGAGACGACGTCGGCGCGCGCGAGCAGCGTGTCGATGTCGACCAGCGGGCAGGGCGCGTCGCTCTTCGGCGTGCGGTTATAGGCGATGACCTCCATGCCGAGGCCCTTGGCCATGCGCGCCACTTCGGCGCCGATGCCGCCGAGGCCGATGATGCCGAGCGTCTTGCCGAAGAGCTGAACGCCCTCCTGCGGCGTCCATTGCCCACCGCGCATGTCGCGGTCCATGCGCGCAATGTCGCGTGCGGCGGCGAACATCAGCGCCATCGTGTGCTCGGCGACGGCCGTGTCGCCATAGCCTTTGATGATGTGGACGGCGATGCCGCGCTCTTTCAGCTCGGCGACGTTCATGTAGCTCGCCGCGCCGGTGCCGAGGAACACGATGTGCTTGAGCTGCGGACACTGCGCCACCAGCTCCGTCGGCATGTAGGAGTGGTCGTCGATGGCGATGTCGTATCCGGCTATGACTTGCGGCAGCTCCGGGCCGACGCGCACGGTGCGGTTGACGGTGATGGCCGGATCGTCGGGGCGGATCACCTTGTCCCAGACGGCGCCGAGCTGATCGTTGCAGTCGATGAAGATCGATTTCATGGCCGCCTTTATGGCGAGGCGCAGGCGCTGCGGCAAGCCGAGGGTTCCAAGGCGGGCATGAGGAGTATCCGGCGGCGTCGTGCGGCATTCGGCCCCCGGCGTTGACGGCCTCCGCCGCCCGGACTACACGCGTGCGTCTTCGGCGGCGGGAGCCCCGGACAGCCGCCGGGTCGGGCCCGGCCGGCGAGGGGATGTCGGTCAACGCTGGGGCTTCGATGAAGCTGGCAAGCTACAAGGTGCGCGGGCGCGACAGCTTCGGCGCTGTGGTCGGCGAGGGCGTCGTCGACCTGAAGCTGCGTCTCGGCGCGGGCTTCGACGGCGTGCTCGACCTGCTGCGCGCCGGCGCGCTCGACAAGGCGCGCGCGGCCGTGCGCGGCGCGCGCGCGGATTATGCGCTCTCGGAAGTGACGCTGCTGCCGCCAGTCACCGCGCCCGAGAAGATCCTGTGCATCGGCATCAATTATGCCAATCGCAACGCCGACTACGGCGACCAGGAGATCCCGAAATATCCGAGCATGTTCTACCGCGCGCCGAACTCGCTGGTCGCGCACGGCCAGCCTCTGGTGCTGCCGCGCGAGTCCGAGCAGCTCGATTATGAAGGCGAGATCGCGCTGGTCATCGGCAAGGCCGGCCGCCGCATCGCCGCGGAGAACGCGCTCGAGCACGTCGCCGGCATCACTTTGTGCAACGAGGGCACGATCCGCGACTGGATCCGCCACGGCAAGTTCAACGTCACGCAGGGCAAGAACTGGGACGCGACCGGCGCCATCGGCCCGTGGATCGCGACCAGCGACGAGATCGATTTGACGAAGCCCCTGCATCTCACCGTGAAGCTCAACGGCGAGGTGACGCAGGACGACACGACCGAAAACCTGATCAAGTCCTTCGCCGACCTGATCGCCTATGTCAGCACCTTCATGACGCTGAAGGCCGGCGATATCATCGTCACCGGGACGCCGGTGAAGCAGAAGCGCGCCGAGACGCCCGTCTGGCTCAAGCCGGGCGATGTCGTCGAAGTCGCATGCCCGGAGATCGGCGTGTTGCGCAACGAAGTGGTCGCGGAACAATGAGCGAGAATCAAAAGGCCGTCTGCGTGATCGGCTATCCGGTGAAGCATTCGCGCTCGCCGATGATCCACAATTACTGGATCAAGCAGCACGGCCTCGACGCGATCTACCGCGTCGAGGAAGTGGCGCCGCCGGAATTCCCGGATTTCATCAGGGGCCTGCGCGATCGCGGCTATATCGGCGCCAACGTCACCGTGCCGCACAAGCAGATGGTGATGACGCTGACCGAGCCGGACGAGAAGGCGCGCGGCATCGGCGCCGCCAACGCGCTGTGGTTCGCGGACGGTGCGCTGCGCTCGACCAATACCGACGTGCACGGCTTCATCGCCAATCTCGACGCCGTGACGCCGGGCTGGGACCGCGGGCTCGAGACCGCGGTGGTGCTCGGCGCCGGCGGCGGCGCGCGCGCCGTGGTCTACGGCCTGCTGCAGCGCGAGGTGCAGCGCGTCTACGTCATCAACCGCACCATCGAGCGCGCCGAGGCGCTGCAGAAGGCGTTCGGCCAGCGCGTGCGCCCGGCCGGCTGGCAGGAAATGACCGGCCTGCTCGGCGGCTCGGGCCTGCTCGTCAACACGACGACGCTCGGCATGACCGGGCAGCCGCCGCTCGAAATCAACCTGCGCTGCCCGGCCTCGCTGGTCGTCGCCGACCTCGTCTACAATCCGCTGGTCACCGGATTGCTGGCCATGGCGCGCGACCGCGGCCTGCGCACCGCCGACGGGCTCGGCATGCTGCTGCACCAGGCCGTGCGCGGCTTCGAATTGTGGTTCGGCATCCGCCCCGAGGTGACGCCGGAACTCCGCGCCATGGTCGAGGCCGACCTGATGCAGCACGCCGCGCCCGCGAAGGCCGGAAAGCCGGAGAAACCGGCGCCGGCGCCGAAAGTGAGAAAGCCCAGGAATAAGCCGCGCAGCTAGGGGTTGATCTGCTAGGCGGCGTGGAAGATTTGCACGCCGCGAGGGAGAGGGACCATGCGCGCGATGCAAACGGCCGGCCGCGTCCTCGCGGCGGCGGTAATGATGTGCTGTCTGGCGGCGACCGCTGCGCAGGCGCAGCAGCCCGGCCGCCTCCGCGGTCAAATTGAAAAAGCCGACGGCGGTATGCTCACCGTCAAGACGCGCGACGGCGCGATGCTGAACGTGAAGGTCGACGCGAACACGCGCGTCTCCGCGCTGGAGAAAGCCACGCTCGCCGACATCAAGACCGACACCTTCATCGGCATTGCCGGCATGCCGCGGCCGGATGGCGGCATCGACGCCTTCTCGATCCACATCTTCCTGCCGGCGCAGCGCGGCGTCGTGCCGGACCGCACCGGCCCCTGGGATGCGCGGCCCGGCAGCTCCATGACGAATGCCTATGTCGCGAGCGCCGTCACCGCGAAGGACGGCACGACGCTGACCGTCAAGTACAAGGACGGTGAGAAGAAGGTGATGGTGTCGCCGCAGACCGCGATCGCGGCGGCGGCGAAGGGCGACGCCGCCGAGCTCAAGGCCGGCGCGCAGGTCATCATCTTCGGCTGGGAGAAGCAGGCCGACGGCTCGATCCTGGCGAAAACCATGTATGTTGGCCGCGGACTGACGCCCGCAATGTGAGGTTGGGAATGCGCTTGTTCGTCGTCGCGCTCTGTTTGCTGGCTGCTCCGGCGCTGGCGCAGCCTCTCTCGCCCGAGACCATGCGCATCACCGGCACGGTCGAACAGACCGATGCGCAATCGATTACCGTGCGCGCGCTCCAGGGCGGCGGCACGCACAGGGTCTTTCTCGCGAAGGACGCCAAGGTGTTCGGCGTCAGCAACACCACGCTCGCCGAGGTGAAGCCCGGCGCCTTCATCGGCGTCGGCGCGACGCCCAATCCGGACGGCAGCCAGCGCGCCATCCGCGTCACCGTCTTCGCCGAGAGCCAGCGCGGCGCCGGCGAGGGCTTCCGGCCGTGGGACCGCGCGCCGAAGGGCACCATGACAAACGCCACCGTCGCCGAGACGGTGGCCGGCGTCGACGGGCAGGTGGTGACGGTCAAATACAAGGACGGCGAGAAGCGCATCGTCATCCCGCCGGACGCGCGCATCCTCGCTTATTCGGTCGGCGAGCGGAGCGACCTGAAGGTCGGCGCGCAGGTCGCGATCCTGCGGGCCAAGCGCAAGCTCGACGGCACCTGGGAAGCCGACCGCGTCAATGTCGGCCGCGGCGGCGTCATTCCGGACTGATCTGTCTTTTCCCTCTCCGCACGCTTCGCGTGGGGGAGGGGAGAATGCTCCCGCGCTTGCGCCCGGGCTGCTGTGCTAGCCTCGCGCATCATGTCCGTGACCATCCGCGCCATCGCCAAAGACGACTACGCCCAATGGCTGCCCCTCTGGGACGGCTACAACGCTTTCTATGGCCGCTCCGGTCCGACGGCGCTCGATCCCGCCATCACGCGCGAGACGTGGACGCGCTTTCTCGACGCGGACGAGCCGATGCACGCGCTCGTCGCGGAGGAGGGCGGCAGGCTCCTCGGCATTGCGCATTATCTCTATCACCGCAGCACGATTTCGATCGGGCCAAGCTGCTACATGCAGGACCTGTTCACGGCGCGGGAGGCGCGGGGCCGTGGCATCGCCCGCGCGCTGATCGAGGCCGTGTACGCGGCGGCGCGCGAGGCCGGCGCGCCGCGGGTCTACTGGCAGACGCACGAGAGCAATGCGACCGCGATGCTGCTTTACGACAAGGTCGCGGAGAAGTCGGGCTTCCTCGTCTATCGCAAGATGATGTGAATCATCCCGCCTTCCTTGACGGCGCGTGCGCCGAGCCGCGCGCCGGCGTGGCGAGATCGGCGGCCAGCTCCGGCACCTCGCGCATCAGCGCGGTGAGGCGGGTCTCGCGGTTGCCGCGGGCGCGCGCGTCGCGCGATTCCTCGATCGGCCGCCGCACCTCGTCGCAGCGGGCGAGCCCGTCGATCTCCGTGCCCTGCGCGGTGAGCGTCCCGAGCAGGGGCGTCAGGTCTTCGATGTGCTCGGCGACGACGTGGATGACGCCTGATTCCTCCTGCACCTTGCCGCGCACCGCGACGTAGCGCGCGCCGAGCACGACCGGACGCAGGCGCTCGAACGTCTTCGGCCAGACGATGATGTTGGCCATCGCGGTCTCGTCCTCGATGGTCATGAAGATGACGCCGTTGGCCGAGCCCGGCCGCTGCCGGCAGGTGACAAGGCCGGAGACGGTGGCGCGTGCGCCGGACGCGGTGGTGCGCAGGGCCTCGTTGCGCAGGATGCCGCGCGCGGAGAGATCGCCGCGCAGGAATTCGGACGGGTGCGCGCGCAGCGACAGGCGCAGGAAGCGGTAGTCGTTGACGACCTCCTCGCCGATCGGCATCGGCGGCAAGTGGACGTCGGGCTCGCGCGCGACTTCACCTCTCCCCGCAAGCGGGGAGAGGTCGACCGCCTG
>JBQCFB010000441.1:0-5506 GCA_051959715.1 Pseudolabrys sp. | reverse complement strand
ATGATGAACTACCACCTCTTCACAGCCTTCCTCCTGATCACCGTCGTGCTGTTCCTCACGCCGGGGCCGATCGTCACGCTCATCATCGCCACCGCGGCGCGCTCGGGCACGCGCGCGGCGCTGCTGACCGTCGCCGGCGCGTCGACCGGCAATGCGGTGCTGCTGGCGCTGATCGCCTTCGGTCTCGGCTGGGTGCTGCGCACCTCCGCCGAACTGTTCGAGATCATGCGCTGGGCGGGCGCCGCCTACCTGATCTGGCTCGGCATCCAGGCCTGGCGCAATGCGCGCGTGGCGACCGCGATCGTCGCGCCGCCGGCGCACGTGCATGCGCGACGCGGCTTCCTCGTCGCCATGACGAACCCGAAGACCATCGCCTTCTTCACGGCCTTCCTGCCGCAGTTCGTCGATCCGGCGCTGCCGGTCGCGCACCAGCTCATCGTCATGTGCGTGTGCTCGGTGACGCTCGGCGCCGCGCTCGACTGCGGCTGGGCCGTCATCGCCGGCTACGGCCGCAGCGTCTTCGTCAAGCCGCAGCACAACCGCCTGCTCGGACGCCTGTCGGCGCTGGCGCTGATCGGCGGCGGCGTCTGGCTGTCGCTGGCAAGACGGCCGGTGTGACGGGAGAGGGCGTATGAACTGGCATCTGTTCTCGGCGTTCCTGCTGATCACCGCGGTGCTGATCGCGGTGCCCGGGCCGATCGTCACGCTCGTCATCGCCACCGGCGCGACGCGCGGCATCCGCGCGGCACTTCAGACGGTGATCGGCACGACGCTCGGCAATGCGGGACTGCTCGCCTGCATCGCCTTCGGCCTCACCTGGATCCTCCAGACCTCGGCTGCGGTGTTCGAGGTGATGCGCTTTGCCGGCGCGGCTTACCTGATCTGGCTCGGCGTGCAGGCCTGGCGCAGCGCCAGCGCGCCCGTCGACGCGCGGGCGCCGTCGGCGCACATGAATGCGTGGCGCGGCTTCGTCGTGGCGATGACCAACCCGAAGACCATCGCCTTCTTCACGGCGTTCCTGCCGCAATTCGTCGACCCGGCGCTGCCGGCCGGACACCAGCTCTTCGTCATGTGCGCGGTGTCGGTCGTGATGGCCGGAGCGCTCGACACGGCGTGGGGCGTCGCCGCCGGGTTCGGCCGCGCCTATTTCATGCAGCCACGGCAGCGGCGCTGGCTCGGCCGCGCGTCCGGACTCGTCCTGATCGGCGGCGGCGTGTGGCTGTCGCTGGCGCGGCGTCCGGGCTGATCGCTACTTCTGCACCAGGTTGAGCTGACCGACGATCGGCCGCCACTTCGCCGTCTCCGACGTGACGAATGCGGCAAGCTGCTGCGGCGTGCCGCCGCGCGGCGTCGCGCCGAGCTTCGCCAGCGTTCCGGACATCGGCTCCGACGCGATCGCCGTGTTGGTCGCGGCGTTCACTTTGGCGACGATATCGGCGGGCGTGCCGCGCGGCGCCAGGATCGCCGTCCATGCGGCGGTCGTGAGCTGCGGATAGCCGGCCTCGACCATGGTCGGCACGTCGGGCAATTCCGGCGCGCGCTTGTCCGAGCCGACGGCGATGGCGCGCAGCTTGCCGGCCGTGACGAGCGGCAGCGACGTGCCGAGGACGTCGAACGTCATCTGCGTCTCGCCGGCCATCACCGCGTTGAGCGCGAGGCCGCCGCCCTTGTAGGGGACGTGCACGATCTCGACGCCGGCAATGTGCTTGAACAATTCGGCGGTGAGGTGCGGCAGCGTGCCGATTCCGCCGGTCGAGTAGTTGAGCTTGCCCGGATGCGCCTTCGCATAGGCGACGAGATCGGCCACCGAATGCACCGGCAGGTCCGGGTTGACGACCAGCAGCTGCGGCGTCTCGGCGATCAGCGCGATCGGCGCGAAGCTCGAGGCGTCGTAGCCGGCGTCCTTGTGAATCATCGGGCTCATGATCAGCCCGCTCGCGGCGGTGATGTGCAGCGTGTAGCCGTCGGGTATGGCGTCGGCGGCGAGCTTCGAGCCGATGATGTTGCCGGCGCCGGGCTTGTTCTCGATGAAGACGTTCTGGCCGAGGATCGGCGAGAGGCTGGCGCAGAGCAGCCGCGCCATCGTGTCGACCGGCCCGCCGGGCGGCGTCGGCACGATCACGCGCACCGGCCGCGCCGGATAGTCGGCGGCGGGCGCCGCGGCCGTGAGGGCGAAGACGGCAAGAAGCGCGACGGCGAGCGCTCGCATGGTCGATCCTCCCGAACCGGCGCGCTCTCACCGGCGCGCTCGGACGGGGGAAGACTAACGCCGTTACACGGAAGGGGACAACCGCGGCGCGCTCAGCGCGCGCCGGCCTTCTCGAGGATCGCGACCATCTCCGTGTAGCCGCGGCGCTTCGCCAGAGTCAGCGGCGTCGCGCCGGAACGGTCGGCGATGTTGACGTTGGCGCCGGCCTTCACCAGCGCGTCGAGGCAGGCGACGTGGCGCTTGCCGCCGTCGCCGAGCACGATCGACTCGATCAGGGCGGTCCAGCCGAGATTGTTGACGTGGTCGAGCGGCGCGCCGGCCGCGATCAAGGTGCGCACCACCTCGTCATGGCCGAGATGCGCGGCGGCGATCAGCGCCGTGCCGTCATAGGGGCTTGTGACATTGGTCGCCTTGCCGCCGCCCTTCAGCGCCGTCTTCAGCATGGGGACGTCGTCGGCGACGGAGGCGATGGTGACGATGTCGTAGCGCTGCCCGTCGAGCGCGTTCGGGTCGGCGCCGAGTGCCATGAGCTTCACGGCGGCGGCGTCCTGCTTTGTGAAGGCGGCGACGTGCAGCGGCGTGCGGCGATTGGAATCGCGGGCGCCCATGTCGGCGCCGTCCTTGACCAGGCGCTCGATCGCCGGCGCGTCGCCGCGCGCGGCGGCGGCATGCAGGCCGGTATAGGCGGCGAGCTCGGCGGCGTCCGGCGCGGTCTGCGCGGCGGCGGGCAGGGTGAAGGTGAGAGCAAGTGCGGTCAGGCAAGCCGCCAAGGCGGGCTTCGTCATGATGCTGTGTGGTCTCCGGCTGCGCCCCCGCGCGCCCGATCCGGGCATAGCACGGCGGCAGGCTCTACCGTCTCACAAGCCGGAGAGACCTGCGTGATGACTAGCGCGTCAGCCGGTCGGTCGTTACCAGGCGGACCTTCTGCTTGCTGAAGCCGGTGTCGACGCAGGTGTTGTAGGGCCATGGCCGGTCGGTACAGGCCTTGATGGCGGCCGCCTGCTGCGGTGCCAGCGGACCGGCTTCGACCTCGTTGCCGGCGATCGTAAACAGGGTCACGACGGCGGCGATTCCCGCCGCGGTCAGCACCATGACCAGTGTCCTGACGATGGAGTCCAACATGCTCGCCTCCGAGCCGTTTCTTGTGGAGGGAGCCTATCGGGCGGGCAGGCGGTCGATTGTGATCAGCCTTACATTGCGCTTGCCCAGCGCGGTCCCGACGCAGGTGTTGTAGGGCCAGGGGCGCTCGGTGCACGACTTGATGGCGGCGGCCTGGCTCGCGCCCAGGGGACCGGCCGAAACCTCGTTGCCGCCGACGGAAAACAGGGTGGCCAGCGCCGCGATCGCGGCCGCATAGATCACCATCGCCATCGGCTTGACTGCGGATTTCAGCATCGACGCCTCCCCGGACTGATGTGCATTGGTCGCTGCGGCCGGTTCGGCGGTTCAACGGAAAAGCGCCTGTAAAGTTCGCGACCTGACGCGCCTGTGATCGGCGCTTGAGCGGGCCGGGCGGCCTGCTTGCGGCAGGGCAAGGGGCGGGGTAGACCGGCACCCATGCCGCGGATCGCCCTCTATGCCGGGTCGTTCGACCCGGTCACCAACGGACATGTCGACGTCGTGCGCCAGGCCCTGCGCCTCGCCGACCGGCTCGTGCTCGCGATCGGCGTGCACCCGGGCAAGGCGCCCCTGTTCTCGGCCGACGAGCGGCTGAAGATGCTCGACGAAACCTTCGCGCCGATGGCGCGCGATCAGGGCGCCGCCATCACCTGCGTCACCTTCTCCGACCTCGTCATCCAGTGCGCGCGGCGCGAGAAGGCCTCGATGCTGATCCGCGGCCTGCGCGACGGCACCGATCTCGACTACGAGATGCAGATGGCCGGCATGAACGGCGCGATGGCGCCGGAGGTGCAAACGGTGTTCCTGCCGGCCTCGCCGATGGTGCGCCCGATCACCGCCACATTGGTCCGCCAGATCGCCGGCATGGGCGGCGACATCTCCGCCTTCGTGCCGGCCGCGGTCGCCGCGCGGCTCAAGACCAAGTTCGCCGGCAAGGCCTGACCCCTTTTCAAAGTCCGGAGCGCTTCGATGATCTCTCGCCGTATTGCCGTGTCCCTTGCCGCGAGCCTGTTCGCGGCCCTGGCTGCCGCGCCGGTCATGGCGCAGTCGAACCTCGGCAATCCGGCCGCGCTGACCGAGCAGGCGCCGGCGACCTACAAGGCGAAGTTCGAGACCAGCAAGGGCGCGTTCGTCATCCAGGTGACGCGCGCCTGGGCGCCCGCCGGGGCCGACCGCTTCTACAACCTCGTCAAGAACGGCTTCTTCGACGACGTCCGCTTCTTCCGCAACATTGCCGGCTTCATGGTGCAGTTCGGCATCAACGGCGATCCCGCCTTGAACGCGAAGTGGCGCGTCGCGCGCATTCCGGACGACAAGGTCACGCAGCACAATACGCGCGGCATGATCACCTTCGCGACGTCCGGCCCGAACGCGCGCACGACGCAGGTGTTCATCAATTTCGCCGACAACAGCCAACTCGACGGCATGGGCTTTGCGCCCTTCGGCCGCATCGTTTCGGGCATGGACGTCGTCGACAAGCTCTACAGCGGCTATGGCGAGGGCGCGCCGAACGGCAACGGGCCGGACCAGAACCGCATCCAGACCGAAGGCAATCCCTATCTCGCGAGGGGCTTTTCCAAGCTCGACTATGTGAAGAAGGCGACGATCGAGAAATGACCGCGAAGTGGTCATCACCGGGCCGCCGCTTTAGCGGGGCGCCCCGGTGATCTCGATCCGCGAGGCAGAGAGCCCCTAAGCGGGATGGCCGCGACGCGCGCGGCCATGACAATTGAGAGACCAGGGTTTCGAAAAGGAGTTTTGTGATGGCCAAGCCTGAAGACACGCTGACGCTGGAGACCACCAAGGGCAAGGTGGTGATCGAGATGCGGCCCGACCTCGCGCCCGGCCACGTCGCGCGCATCAAGGAGCTGGTCAAGGACGGCTTCTACGACGGCATCGTCTTCCACCGCGTGATCGACGGCTTCATGGCGCAGACCGGCTGCCCGCAGGGCACCGGCATGGGCGGCTCGGGCAAGAAGCTCAAGGCCGAATTCAACGCCGAGCCGCATGTGCGCGGCACGGTGTCGATGGCGCGCGCGTCGAATCCGGATTCCGGCGACAGCCAGTTCTTCATCTGCTTCGACGACGCCACCTTCCTCGACAACCAGTACACGGTCTGGGGCAAGGTGACCGAAGGCATGGACAACGTCGACAAGATCAAGCGCGGCGAGCCGGTCA
>JBQCFB010000440.1:0-3420 GCA_051959715.1 Pseudolabrys sp. | reverse complement strand
TCGCCGATCTTGGTCGAGGTGAGATAGCGGATGTTGTTGACGTCGAAGACGAGCAGGGCGCCGAGCTCGGAATTCTCCAGCGCCTGCTTGGCGCGGGCGAGCCGGTAGCGGTGCAGGCGCTGATAGTTGACGCGCTCCTCGAAGTCGACGCCGGTGATGCCGAGCGAGGGCAGGGCGCGGCCCCAGTTGTGGCGCGGGTTCACGTCCTCGGCGCGGATCTGCAGCGGCTCGCGCGTTCTCTCGTCCATGTGGTGCTCCTCCTGCCGTCTGGTGCGGCTTGTCGGGATCGGGTCGGCTGCGCTTATACACCGGGACACCGGCGGCGTCATGCGGCGTAAACTGCGGGCGCGGCTTGCTATTCCGCGGGGTGCGGCTGCGGCGGGGGACGGCGCAGGAAGGTGGGATGGGCGCCGCCCAACCGGCGGTGCAGCCGGTCGAGGACGAGGTAGATCACCGGCGTCGTGTAGAGCGTCAGCACCTGCGATACCAGGAGGCCGCCGAGGATGGTGATGCCGAGCGGCCGGCGCAGCTCCGAGCCGGGACCGAGCGCGATGACGAGCGGCACGGCGCCCAGCATCGCCGCCATGGTCGTCATCAGGATCGGCCGGAAGCGTTCGAGGCAGGCCTCGTGGATGGCGCGCTCCGGCGAGAGGCCGCGCCGCCGCTCACCGTCGAGGGCGAAGTCGACCATCATGATGCCGTTCTTTTTCACGATGCCGATAAGCAGGATGATGCCGATGAAGGCGATCACCGTCAGCTCCGTCCCCGAGACCTGAAGCGCGAGCAGCGCGCCGAGCCCCGCCGAGGGCAGCGTCGAGATGATCGTCAGCGGGTGCGCGAGGCTCTCGTAGAGCACGCCGAGCACGATGTAGACGGCGATCAGCGCCGCGAACAGCAAGAGTGGCTGCGCGCCGGCCGACTGCTTGAACTGCTGCACGTCGCCGGCGAAGTCTGTGTGGATCACGTCCGGCACATGCATCTCGGCGACCGCCTGCGTGATCGCCGCGGTCGCCTCCTCGATCGTGGTGCCGGGTGCGATGTTGTAGGTGATCGTCGTCGAGGGGAATTGGCCCTGATGGTTGACCACCAGCGGCGCGATGCCGCGGTGTACCTTGGCGACGGCCGACAGCGGCACCTGCGCGTTGCCCTTGCCCGGCACGTAGATCTGGCTGAGATCGTTCGGGTCGCGCCGATAGCCGGCGGCGACCTCGAGGATGACGCGGTACTGGTTGCGCGGGCCGTAGATGGTCGAGATCTGCCGCTGCGAGAAGGCGTCGTTGAGCGCGTTGTCGATGTCCTGGATGCGGACGCCGAGGCGCGAGGCGGCCGTGCGGTCGATGTCGACCAGCGCCTGCAGCCCGCCCTGCTCGCGGTCGGTGGTGACGTCGACGATGCCCGGCACGGTCTTCACGCGGTCGAGCACCTTCGGCACCCAGGCCTGAAGCTGGTCGATGTCCGCGCTCCACAGCGTGAACTGGTACTGCGAGTCGCTCTGGCGGCCGCCGGCGCGGATGTCCTGCGCCGGCACCATGAAGACGCGGATGCCCGGCACGTGGTTGAGCTTGTTGCGCAGCCGGTTCACCACCTGCTGCGTCGACACGTTGCCGCGCTGGCCGAGCGGCTTGAGGCTGATGAACAGCCGGCCCTTGTTGACCGACGCATTGAAGCCGGACGCGCCGACCGACGAGCCGACGCCGGCGACGGCCGGATCGGCGATGACGATGTCGGTCGCCTGCTGCTGCAGCTTCTCCATCGCCTCGTAGGAGATGTCGGTCGAGGCTTCCGTGCCGCCGAAGATGAGGCCGGTGTCGTCCTGCGGGAAATAGCCCTTCGGCACCTTGATGTAGAGGCCGACGGTGAGCGCGATGGTGGCCGCGAACACGATCAGCATCAGCGGCCGGTGCTCGATCGAGAAGGCGAGCGTGCGGTCGTAGAAGCGCGTCAGCCGCGACAGCACGCGCTCGACGGTGCGGTCGAGCCAGGTCGCGTCGGGGCTCGGCCCCTGCCGTACGAAATAGGCGCAGATCATCGGCGTCACCGACAGCGACACCACGGTCGAGACGCCGATGGCGAAGGCGAGCGTCACCGAGAATTCGCGGAAGAAGCGGCCGACGATGCCGCCCATGAACAGCAGCGGGATGAAGGCGGCGACCAGCGACACCGAGATCGACACGACCGTGAAGCCGATCTGCCGCGCGCCCGCGAGCGTCGCGCGCATCGGCGACTGCCCCGCCTCGATGTTGCGGAACACGTTCTCGATCATGACGATGGCGTCGTCGACGACGAAGCCGACCGAGACGACCAGCGCCATCAGCGACAGGTTGTCGATCGAGAAGCCGGCGAGCCACATCAGCGCGCAGGTGCCGGCGAGCGACAGGGGCACGGTGATGCCGGCGGCGATGGTCGGCGGGCCGCGGCGCAGGAACACGAACACCACCAGCATCACCAGGACGATGGTGGCGGCGAGCGTCGCCTGCATGTCGTGCACGGAGGCGCGGATCGTCTGCGTGCGGTCGTTGAGCACGGAGATGTCGAGCGCGGCCGGAATCCATTGCCGCAGCTCCGGCAGCAGCGCGTTGATGCGGTCGACCGTGTCGATGACGTTGGCGTCGCCCTGCTTGGTGATGATGAGCAGCACCGACGGATCGCGGTTGAACAAGCCGGCCGAGCGGCTGTTGCGCACGCCCGGCCGGATCGAGGCGATGTCGGGCAGGCGCACGACGTCGCCGTTCACGGTCTTGACCACGAGCGTGTTGTAGTCCGGCGCGGTCTTGAGCTGGTCGTTGATGCCGATCGAGGTCGCGCGCGCCGGCCCGTCGAACGAGCCGAGCGGGCCCATGGCGTTGGCATTCGAGATCGCGGTGCGCACGTCCTCCAGCGCCACGCCCATGCTGGCGAGCCGAGTCGGGTCGACGCGCACGCGCAGCGCCGGCTGCTCCGAGCCGGCGACGGTGACGTCGGCGACGCCTTCGACCTGCGACAGCCGCTGCGCGATGATGCTGTCGGCGGCGTCGTAGATGTCGCTGCCCTGCATCGTCTTGGAGGTCAGCGCCAGGATCAGGATCGGCGCCGCCGACGGATTGTACTTGCGGAACGTCGGCAGCGTCGGCATGTCGCCCGGCAGGTCGGACAGCGCGGCGTTGAGCGCCGCCTGCACGTCGCGCGCCGCGCCGTCGACGCTGCGGGACAGGTCGAACTGCACGACGATGCGCGACGAGCCGAGCGAGGACACCGAGGTCAGCTCGGTGACGCCGGCGATCTCGCCGAGCCGCCGCTCGAGCGGCGCGGCGACGGTCGCCGCCATGATGTTCGGATCGGCGCCGGGCCGGCTCGCCGAGACGCTGATGGTCGGCAATTCGACGCTCGGCAGGCTCGCCACCGGCAGGAACACGTAGGCGACGGCGCCGACCATGAACAGGC
>JBQCFB010000439.1:0-3133 GCA_051959715.1 Pseudolabrys sp. | reverse complement strand
CGCGCATCGGTGCCGTCGATGGCGCGGCCGCTCGCATCCTTCACCTGCGTGACGTTGACGCGCCATTCGCTCGTGTGCTTCTGCGGCCGGATGATCGCGCCTTTGCGCGGAAAGGTTTCGCCGCGCGCCTCCGCCTCGCTCATCAAGGCGGGCACCGTCTTCCACGCTTCGCCGGCCTTGTCGGGATCGACATTGTTCAGGCGGAACATCATGCTCGGATAGAGCATGTCGCCCTTCTCGAAGCGCGCGCCGGCAAACGCCGCGAGATCACCGTCGCCGGAGCAGTCGATGAAGACGCGGCCGAGCATGGCCGCACGGCCGGACTTGGTCTCGACCATCAGCGCGCGAATGCGCGCCTCGCCATCCATGATGACGCCGACCGCGAGGGCGTGAAACAGGATGTCGACGCCGCGCGACACGAGCAAATCGTCGGCGGCGATCTTGTAGGCGGCGGTGTCGTAGGCCTGCGCGTGCGTCTTGCCGAAGATCATGTGCGGCGTGTTGAGCCCGCCGAGCCTGTCGATGCGGCCGAGCAGATCGTCGGCGACGCCGTGCACGACCTGGCGGATGTCGCCATGAACATTGGCGTGGAGCCCGCAGAAATTGGTGACGCCAGCGGCAGTGCCCATGCCGCCGAGGAAGCCGTAGCGCTCGATCAGCAGCGTCCTGCGGCCCTGTCCGGCGGCCGCCGCCGCCGCGGCGACACCGGCCGGTCCGCCACCGAGGACGACGACGTCATAGTCGCCGCCGACCGGCGTCCTGCGCTCCGGCTCGGTGAGGAATGCGGCATTCGCGCCTGCGGCCATCGGCACACGTCCCATGCGGTCGTCGCGGCTTGCATTGGCCGCTTCTATCCTTTACTGCGGCGCACAACGGTTGGGCAATCGCGCAGGGGCGCGGGACATGGGCGCAACTCCGGGCTTGGGTATCCTCGTCCTCGGTCTGGCGATCTTCATCGCCAACCATTTGTTCGTGACGTTCCGCGGCGCGCGCGCCGCGGCGATCCGCCGTCTCGGCAAGCCCGTCTATCACTCGCTGTTCGGCATCGTGTCGCTCGCGGGCCTCGTCCTCATCGTGTGGGGCTTCGCGCAGTACCGGGCCACCGGATGGGTGCAGGTGTGGACGCCGCCGGCCTTCATGCGCCACGTCACGATCGGCCTGATGCTGATCGCCTCGATCCTGATCGCGGCCTATCTCATCCCGAGCCACATCAAGGCGCGCGCGAAACATCCGCTGCTCGCGGCGGTGAAGGTCTGGGCCTTCGCGCATCTCCTGTCGAACGGCGATCTCGGCGGCATCGTCCTGTTCGGCGCGCTGCTTGCCTGGGCGGTTTATGCCTTCGTCACGGCGAAGCACCGCACCGACGTGACGCTTCCCGTGGCGCCGCGCGGCTGGAAGAACGACGTCGCGGTGCTGATCGCCGGCATCGCCATCTTCCTGGCGCTCGGCTACTGGTTCCATCCGCACGTCATCGGCGTGCCGGTGTTCACGAGGTAAGTCATGTCCGTGCAGAGCGACATCCGCCGCCTGAGCGCGCCCGACATCCGCGCGCGCAAGAACGGCGAGCCGATCGTGATGCTGACGTCCTATCACGCGCACACGGCGGCGATCGCCGACAAGCATTGCGACGTCATCCTCGTCGGCGACTCGCTCGGCATGGTGATGCACGGGCTGGAGTCGACCGTGCCGGTGACGCTCGACATGATGATCCTGCAAGGCCACGCGGTGATGCGCGGCTCGCGCCGCGCGCTCGTCGTCGTCGACATGCCGTTCGGCTCCTACGAGGCGTCGAAGGAGCAGGCCTTCATGAGCGCGGCGCGCGTTCTCAAGGAGACCGGCTGCGGCGCGATCAAGCTCGAAGGCGGCAGGCGCATGGCCGACACGATCCGCTTCCTGGTCGAGCGCGGCGTGCCGGTGATGGCGCATGTCGGCCTGACGCCGCAGTCGATCAACACGATCGGCTCGTTCCGCGCGCAAGGGAGAAGCGAAGCCGACTGGGCGCCGATCGAGGATGACGCGCGCGCTGTCTCCGACGCCGGCGCGTTCTCGGTCGTCATCGAGGCGGTGGCCGAGCCGCTCGCTCGCAAGATCACCGCCGCGATCCCGATCCCGACCATCGGCATCGGCGCCAGCGCCACCTGTGACGGGCAGGTGCTGGTCATGGAGGACATGCTCGGCCTGTCGCCGCGGGTGCCGAAATTCGTCAAGCGCTACGGCGACCTCGGCCCCGGCATCGACAAGGCGATCGGCGACTATGCCGCCGAGGTGCGCTCCCGCGCCTTCCCGGGCCCGGAGCACACCTATCCGATGAAAAAGCCCGGCTAGGACGGGTTAACCCTCTGAATTTCAAGCGGTCTCGCCGCCGCTTTGCCTTGCGCCCGCCACAACATTACGGTATCGGACGCGCCTGCCCGCGGGGGGACGCCGCGCATTTCCGCCTGATCTGGAGCCGTTCGTGGCCGATATCTTTCATGAAGTCGACGAGGAAGTCCGGCGCGAGCGGCTGGCCAAGATCTGGGAACGCTACAGCGCGCTGATCATCGCCGGCTGCGTCCTGGTCGTGGCCGCGGTCGGCGGCTGGCGTGGCTACGAGTGGTACATCGCCCGGCAGGCGGCCATCGCCGGCGGCCAGTTCGAGGCCGCGGTAACGCTCGCCGAGGCCAACAAGTCCGCCGAGGCGCAGGCCGCCTTCGAGAAGGTCGCCGCCGAAGCGCCGGGCGGCTACCGCACGCTGGCGCGCTTCCGCGTCGCCGCCGAACTCGCCAAGACCAAGAAGGACGAGGCGGTGAAGGCCTATGATGCGCTCGCCGCCGACGGTTCGCTCGGGGCGCTGTGGCAGGATCTCGCCTCGATCCGCGCCGGCATGCTGCTCGTCGACACCGCCTCGCTTCCCGACATGCAGAAGCGGCTCGAGCCGCTCGCCGAAAGCGGCCGCGTCTATCGCCACAGCGCGCGCGACCTGCTGGCGCTGTCGGCCTGGCGCGCCAAGGATGGCGCCGCCGCCAAGAAATATCTCGACATGATCTCGGGCGACGCCGAGACGCCGCCGGGCATCCGGTCGCGCGCCGATGTGCTGGCCGCGCTGATGGCCGGCAATGGCAAGAGCTAGGGATTTGTCCATGCGTATGCATCG
>JBQCFB010000438.1:0-8152 GCA_051959715.1 Pseudolabrys sp. | reverse complement strand
CTGCTGGCGGCCGATGAACGGCGCCATCTGCATCATCACCGCTTCGGCGACGATGAGCCCCTTCGACATGTCGAGGTTCTGCTTCATCCGGTCGGCGTCGACGATGAGCCCGCCGAGCGCGAACCGCGCCTGATGCAGCGCCCCCGCGGTGAGGACGAAGCTCTCCGGGATCGCCACCCATTCGGCGTGCCACGGGCCGGTGGCGCGCTCGAAATCCTGCACCATGGCGTCGAGCATGAGTCCCGCGTGCTGGCGCACCGCCTTCGACGCCGACAGCATCAACTCCGAAGAGATCGGGTTGCGCTTCTGCGGCATGGTCGAGGACGCGCCGCGGCCCTTCACGAACGGTTCGTAGACTTCGGCGAACTCGGTCGAGGCCATGATCATGATGTCGAGAGCGATCTTGCCGAGCGTGCCGGTGACGAGCGCGAGGAAATTGATGACCTCGGCGAAGCCGTCGCGCGCGACGTGCCACGATGACGCCGGAACACCGAGCTACAGCTCGTCGCACAGCGCTTCCTGCACCGCGAAACCCTTGTCGCCGAGCGAGGCGAGCGTGCCGGCGGCGCCGGCGAACTGCCCGACCAGCACGCGCGGCTTCAGTTCTTCGAGCCGCGCGGCGTGCCGGTCGAACATGGCGAGCCAGATCGCGGTCTTGTAGCCGAAGGTGACCGGCAGCGCCTGCTGAAGATGCGTGCGGCCGGCCATGGCCGTGTCGCGGTGCTTCTTCGACAGGTCGGCGAGGATGCCGCGCAGCGCGGCGATGTCGTCGCCGACGACTTTCAGCGCGTCGCGCATCTGCAGCACGACGGCCGTGTCCATGATGTCCTGCGTGGTCGCGCCCCAGTGCACGTAGCGGCCAGCCTCGCCGCACTGCTTCACCAGTTGATGCACGACCGGGAGGATCGGATAGCCGACGAGGTCGGTCTCCTTGCGGAGCATCTCGACATCGAGCGACGACGCATCGGCCCGCCTGGCGATCTCCGCCGCGGCCTCGGCCGGGATGACGCCGACGCGCGCTTCGGCTTTCGCCAGCGCGACCTCGACCTCGACATAGCGGGCGACCAGCGCCGTATCGGAAAAGACCTCGCGCATCGCCGCGGTGCCGAAGGCATCGCGGAACAGGAGCGAGTCGATCACGGTGGATGCGGACATACGGCCCTCGTCGGTCGGAGAGGGCCGTCTCATACACGGATGCCGGCAGGCGGCGCAAACCGCGCGCCTGGCCGCTCGGGATGGGGAGAAGCTACTCGGCCGGAGTGGCGTCGGCGACGACGAAGGCGCCTTCGGCCTGGTCGGCCGGGGGCGCTGCCAGCCGGCGCGGCTGCGGCACGTAGAACTCGCCGAGCTTCAGCATCGGGCGCGGCTTGAGCAGGATCGAAGTGAGCCGGTCGCGCAGCGCCTTCGGCGAGGTCGGCTTCAGCAAGAACTCATGGACGCCGGCGCGCAGCGCCTGCACGACGCTGGAGCGGTTGGAGCGCGTGGTCAGCATGATGATCGGCAGGTTCGGCCGCGGAAAGACGCCGGGCGAACGGACGATGCGGACGACCTCCATGCCGTCGAGCACGGGGAGATCCCATTCGAGGAACATCACGTCAGGGTCGCAGGTCCGGATCGCCTCGAGCGCGGCAAGGCCATCCGACGCCTCGATCACCGACTTGGCGCCGAGATTCATCAGCATGGTCCGGGTGAGCCGGCGCATGAACTGGTTCTTGTCGGCGACCAGGACGCTGAGGCCCTGAATCTTCTTGTCGAACGCGTGGACCGCCATAAGCACTTCCCGCAGTGAGTTCATGCGGAACCTAATGGGTAAGGTCTCTCACCTGCCTTAAAGGGTTTGGTTCAATTTTTCCGAATACCGCCCCGCGATACCATTCTATAGCGTCGTCTGCCCGTCCGCTGACATAGCGGTGGGCACGATTGGTGATTAGGTTAGCGGACGGTTACCAATCCGACCGAGGAATTCCCGATGAAAGTGCCCGGCCCCGATCATCCGATCACCGTCACCCGCAGCGGCAAGCACGTGCGTGTCAGCTTTGCCGGCAAGACCATTGCCGACACGACCCGCGCGCTGGAGCTGAAGGAGGCGAGCTACCCGTCCGTCTTCTATATCCCGCGCGCCGACGCCGACATGGCTGCGCTGACGAAGACCGGGCACCATACGCACTGCCCGTACAAGGGCGACGCCAGCTATTTCACGATTGCCGCGGACAGCCGCTCGGCCGAGAACGCGGTGTGGAGCTATGAGACGCCCTTCCCCGCCGTCGGCGAGATCAAGGAGCATCTCGCGTTCTATCCGAACCGCGTGGATGAGATAGCGGTGAGCTGATCGTCACCCTGAGGTGCTCGGCGCGATCGCGCCGAGCCTCGAAGGGTCTCTGAGTCCGAGGTCCTTCAAGGCTCGCTTCGCTCGCTCCTCAGGACGACGGAAGCGCTAATGCAGCCGTGGCGCCCGCAAGAACTTCGCGCGGTCCGACGAATTGACGCGCACGTCGAACGTCAGGCCCTCGCGATAGAGCGTCATCGGCACTTCGACGCCGGCGGAGCCGAGCGACCAGACCTTGCGATAGAGCTCGGCCAGGCTCGACACGTTCTCGCCGGCGACCGCGAGGATGACGTCGCCGGTCTTCAATTCGGCGCGCGCGGCCGGGCCCTTCGGCGCGATGCCGACGATCACGACCTTGTCCTCGATCTCGGTCGAGTAGATGCCGAGCCACGGCCGCACCGGCTTGTCGACGCGGCCGAAGCGGCGCAGATCGTTGAGGATCGGTTTCAGGAGATCGATCGGCACGACCATGTTGAGGTGCTCGTTGCGGCCGTCGCGTTCGCGCTCGAGCTGCAATGAGCCGACGCCGATCAATTCGCCCTTGTGCGAGATGAGGCCGGTGCCGCCCCAGTTCGGATGCGCCGGGAAAGTGAAGATCGCGTCGTCGATCAGGTATTCCCAATAGCCGGCGAATTCCTGCCGCGCCGCGATGTGGCCGGCGAGCGACCGTGTGCGGCCGCCGGCGCCACCGAGGACGACGCGCTCACCTGCCTGCGCCTCGGACGAATTGCCGAGCGGCAGCGGCGTCAGGTCGACCTTGCCGAGCGCCTGCACGAGGCCGAAGCCGGTCTCGCCGTCAAAGCCGAGCGCATGGCCCTCGACCACGCGCCCATCGCCGACATGCAGCCATACTGTCTGCGCCTCGGTGATCAGATAGCCGATGGTGAGGATGAGGCCGTCTTCGATCAGGACGCCATTGCCCGCGCGCTCGGTGCCGAGCGTCTCGGCGGTGAACGCATCGGACGGGATGAGGGTGTGCAGCCCGACCACCGCGGAGAGCGCGCGCTCGAGGTCGTAGCCGTAATCCTCCGCCCGCGGCTGCACGGCCGCCGGCACTTTCCATTCGGTCACTGAGGCCAATGGCTGTCCCTTTCGCCTGCGCATCGAGGTCGCATCATAATGGTGGCGGCGGCAAGGCGGAAGCCGACCGCACACGCCGGGAGCGATCACCTCCGGTCGGGCCACGAACACATAAACGTGGGCCGGCCATGACGGCTGCACGGCTTGTCACTTCGACCGATCTGGAGCAGAGGAGACGCATGTTTCCGCTCTCCGTCCTCGACCTGTCGCCCGTCGCCTCCGGCTCGACCGCCGCGCAGGCGCTGCGCAATACGCTCGATCTTGCCCGTCTCGCGGACCAGCTCGGCTTCACCCGCTACTGGATCGCCGAGCACCACAACATGCCGATGATTGCGAGCTCGGCGCCCGAGATCATGATCGGCCAGGTCGCGGCGGCGACGTCCCGCATCCGCGTCGGCTCCGGCGGCGTGATGCTGCCCAATCACGCGCCGCTGATGGTCGCCGAACGCTTCAAGGTGCTGGAAGCGCTCTATCCCGGCCGTATCGATCTCGGGCTCGGGCGCGCGCCGGGCACGGATCCGGCGACATCCTACGCGCTGCGCCGCCGCCAGGGCGTCAGCGAGGAAGACGACTTCCTCGACCGCTTCAACGAATTGATGCTGTTCGAGACGCGCGGCTTCCCGGCCGGCCATCCGTTCGCGAACGTCAAGGCGATGCCGGCCGACGTGGCCCTGCCGCCGATCTTCCTGCTCGGCTCGTCGGACTATTCGGCGCAGCTCGCCGGTCATATCGGCGCGGTGTTTGCCTTCGCGCACCACTTCGCGACCTTCGATGCGGCCGAGGCGATGCGGCTTTATCGCGACAGCTTCAAGCCGTCTGCATCGCACGCCAAGCCTTATGCGATCCTGGCGACGCATGTGGTCTGCGCCGACACCGACGACGAGGCCGACCGCCTCGCGCGCACCGTGGACCTCAATTTCGTGCGGCGGGCCAAGGGCGAGTACCTGCCGCTCGCCTCACCGGAGGAAGCGACGGCCTACGACTATGCGCCGGTCGACCGCGCCCGCATCGCATCGAACCGGCAGCGCATGTCGGTCGGCTCCCCGGCGACGGTCAAGGCGCGGCTCGCGCCCCTGATCGAGGCGACGCAGGCCCAGGAATTGATGGTCACCACCATGATCCACGACCATGCGGCGCGGAAGCATTCGTACGAGCTGCTGGCCGGCGCCTTCGCGTAAGGCGCCGCGCTGTGGTACAAGCCCGCACAAGCGCAGACACGCGTTTTCATCCCTTCGCATTGAGTAACGGGAGGCTCCCTTGGGTCAGAAATTGACGCTCACCACCTCGGACAATCACAAGCTCGGCGCCTACCGCGCCGATCCGGCGGGCCAGCCCAAGGGCTGCATCGTCGTCATCCAGGAGATCTTCGGCGTCAATCACCACATCCGCGCCATGTGCGACCGCTTCGCCGCCATCGGCTATACGGCGATCGCGCCGGCCGTGTTCGACCGCTTCGTCCGCGACTTCGAATGCGGCTACACGCCCGACGAGATCGCGCACGCACGCAGCTATCTCGGCAATTTGAACTTCGACAACATGATGAAGGATATCGCCGCGGCGCTCGACAACGTGAAGGCTGCGGGCCCCGCCGGCATCGTCGGCTACTGCATGGGCGGCACGGCGTCGTTCCTCGGCGCATGCCGCGTGCCGGGTTTCAAGGCCGCGGTCACGTATTACGGCGGCATGATCGCCAAGTTCGCCGATGAGAAGCCGAAGTGCCCGCTGATGATGCATTTCGGCGAAAAGGACGAAGGCATCCCGATGGCGACGGTCGAGGAGATCAAGAAGAAGCAGCCGCAGGCCGAGACCTTCACCTATCCGGACGCGCCGCACGGCTTTGCCTGCGACGAGCGCGGCTCGTTCCGCGCCGAAGCGCGCGACGTCGCCTGGAAGCGCACCACCGACTTCTTCGCCAAGCACCTGAAATAAGCGTTCGCGCAAGCCTTGCGATGCGGATGCCCGGCCACAGCGCCGGGCATTTGCATTTTCAGTGCGCGACGGCGGCCTTGCGCGCGGGGATGGTCATGGCGGCAACGCCGAGAAGGACGCACAGCATTCCCGCCCAGGCGCTCGGCGGCAGCGTCTCGCCGAGAAAGAGCACGCCGATGCCGACCCCGATCGGCACACGCAGATAGGCCTGCGACGTGGTGCCGACCGAGCCGAGCGTCTGCACCAGCCGGAAATAGATGACGAAGGCGAGCGCGGTCGAGACCAGCGACAGGCCGAGAAGCGCGGCCAGCGACGACGCCGACGGCGCCAGCGCCCACGGCCGGTCGAGGACGAGGCTCGCCGGAATGAGCAGCGCCGCGCCGCACAGCATCGAGCCCGCCGCCGGCATCGCCGGATCGAGCCCCGTGAAGTTGCGGCCGAAGATCGCCGCGCCGGCGTAGCAGACGGTCGCCGCGACGATGGCGATCTGCGCCCAGAGCTCGCGGCCGAGACCATCGAGCGCCTGCGTGCCGACGATGATGGCGGTTCCGACAATGCCGGCCACGACGCCGATGAGCTTTCGTGCCGTGACCGGTTCATGCCGCGTGACGGCCGCGGTCAGCAGGAACGTGAAGATCGGCGCTGTCGAGTTCAGGATCGTGGCGAGGCCGGCATCGACGTCGCGCTCGGCCCAGGCGATCAAGGTGAACGGCACGACGCTGTTGAGGCATGCCTGGACCATGAACCTGCGCCACGTCGCGCCGTCGCGCGGCAAGGCGAGCCCGCGCGAACGCAGCACGGCCAGCAGGATCAGCCCGGCGATCAGCGTGCGCGCGGCGATCAATGTCACCGGCGGGATGGTGGCGACGCCGAGCTTGATGAAGGTGTAGGACGCGCCCCAGAGTGTCGCCAGAGCGAGCAGCAGGGCGAGCTCGATGCTCAAGGACGTGCGTTCGGTGGTCATGCCGCGCCCGCTATTCGGATGGCATGCTTGTAGCGGGAAATGGCGGACGATGTTTCGGCGGCGGCTGAACTATGGCCGCGCGCGCAGGCCTAGAACCAGCGTTCCTTGACCTGGATCGTGTCGCCCGGGCGGACCGGATAATTCAACGGCACGTCACCCTTGAACGATTGGCCGGGCGCATTGCGCGTCAGCTCGATCTTGCGCTTGTCGGCGCGCGGCGAAAATCCGCCGGCGATCGCCACCGCCGTCTCCGCCGTCATGTTGGCGACGTACGGATATTGTCCCGGCGTCGTCACCTCGCCGAGGATGAAGAACGGCCGATAGGTCTCGACCTCGACGCTGACATGCGGCTCGCGCACGTAGCCCTGCTTCAGCCGCTCGGAGATCATCCCCGACAGTTGTGTCGTGGTGAAGCCGCGCGCCGGCACGGCGCCGACCAGCGGCAGGTTCACGTTGCCGTCGGCGCCGACGATGTAGCTATTGGTGATGCCGTCCTGGCCGAACACGACGACGCGCAGCTTGTCGCCGGCATCGAGCGTGTAGGCCGGCTGCGCCGTGGGCGACGCGTAGGCATAGGCCTGCGCCGGCGCGGCGACGCGTGGAGCGACGTAGCGCGGCTGGGCGTATTGCGGCTGCGCGTACTGAGGCTGCGGCTGCACCTGGACGTATTGCGGCTGCGGCTGCGCATATTGCGGCTGCGGCGCCGGATAGGCGGGCTGCGCGGCGTAAGTCTGCGCGGGATAGGTCGGCGCGGCGTAGGCCGCCGGCGCGCTGCGCGATGTGGTGAAGAAGCCGCGGCCTCCCGAAGTTTTCGCCGGCGGCGTCTGCGGCGGCGGCGTGTAGACCGGCGCGGCGTAGGTCTGCTGCGCGGCGGCGGGAGAGGACGAGAACAGGCCGCGGCTATCGGCGGCCCGCGGCGCCGCGGGCTGGTAGCCGGGCTGCGCGTAGCCGGCCTGGGCGTATTGCGGCTGCTGATATTGCTGCACGACCGGCACGGGCTGCCCGGTCGCCGGATCGACGACGTAATAGGTCTGTTGCTGATGCATGCAGCCCGCGGTCGCGAGCGCCATCAGCACAGTCAGGAAAAAGGGCACACCCCGCATCAACGCTTCCGGGCCGGTTCAAGAGGATTCCGAGCCCGATTAACGCTTTATATGGTTAAGGAAGTGTCACCGGCGCTCACCTCTCCCCGCTTGCAGGGAGAGGTCGGCCGCCAAAGGCGGCCGGGTGAGGGGGCGCTGCCACAGTCCGAGCCTAGAAAAGAGCCCCTCACCCCCGCCCTCTCCCCCGCGCGCGGGGAGAGGGAGCGCGCCGAACCGGCGGCGCTCTAAACCGTCTGGAGCTTCGCGCCGGTCCCGATCGGGCAGGACACGCCGGTGCCGCCGAGGCCGCAATAGCCGAACGGGTTCTTCGCCAGATACTGCTGGTGATAGTCCTCGGCGAAGTAGAACGGCGGCGCGTCGACGACCTCGGTCGTGACCGCGCCGTAGCCCTTCTTTTTCAATTCCGCCTGGTACATGGCCTTCGACGCCTCGGCCGCTTTCTTCTGCTCGGGCGTGAACGCGTAGATGCCGGAGCGATATTGCGTGCCGATGTCGTTGCCCTGACGCATGCCCTGCGTCGGGTCGTGGCTTTCCCAGAAGGTCTTGAGCAGCGCGTCGTAGGAAATCGTCTTCGGATCGTAGACGACGAGCACGACCTCGTTGTGCCCAGTGCGGCCGGAGCAGACCTCCTCATAGGTCGGATTGGGCGTCACGCCGCCGGCATAGCCGACCGCGGTGACGTAGACGCCGGCGCCCAATTCCCAGAATTTGCGTTCGGCGCCCCAGAAGCAGCCGAGGCCGAACATCGCG
>JBQCFB010000437.1:0-21943 GCA_051959715.1 Pseudolabrys sp. | reverse complement strand
CGCGCGCTCGGCGAGACCATGGCGGTGACCTTCGTCATCGGCAACGCGCATCGCGTTTCGCCCTCGCTGCTCGCGCCCGGCACGACGATCTCGGCGACCATCGCCAACGAGTTCACCGAGGCGGTCGGCGATCTCTACACGTCCTCGCTGATCGCGCTCGGCCTCATCCTGTTCGTCATCACGTTCATCGTGCTCGCCTTCGCGCGGCTGATGCTGATGCGGCTCAATGCGCGCGTGGGGGCCTGACATGGCGCTGTACGACACACGCCGCCGCCGCAACCTGATCGCCAGGAGCCTGGCCTTCGGCGCCACGATCTTCGGGCTGGCCTGGCTGGTGCTGATCCTCGCCGTGCTGCTGTGGGAGGGCTTCAGCGGCCTGTCGCTGGCGGTCTTCACCGAGATGACGCCGCCGCCCGGTTCCGCCGGCGGCCTGCTGAACCCGATCGTCGGCAGCCTGGTCATGACGACGATCGCGGTCGCCATCGGCACGCCGCTCGGCATCCTCGCCGGCACCTACATGGCCGAGTACGGCCGCTACGACAAACTCACCTCCGTCGTGCGCTTCATCAACGACATCCTGTTGAGCGCGCCGTCGATTGTCATCGGCCTGTTCATCTACGAGGTGATGGTCGCGCAGATGGGCCACTTCTCCGGCTGGGCCGGCGCGGTGTCGCTCGCCGTCATCGTCGTGCCGGTCGTCGTGCGCACCACCGAGGACATGCTGATCCTGGTGCCGGACACCTTGCGCGAGGCGGCCGCCTCGATCGGCCTGCCGCGCTCGCTGATGATCCGCAAGGTCGCCTACCGCGCCGCGCGCGCCGGCATGGTGACGGGCGTGCTGCTCGCGGTCGCGCGCATCTCCGGCGAGACCGCGCCGCTCCTGTTCACGGCGCTGAACAACCAGTTCTGGAGCACGAACCTCAACGCGCCGGTCGCGAGCCTGCCGGTCGTCATCTTCCAGTTTGCGCTCAGCCCGTACCACGATTGGCAGAAGCTCGCCTGGACCGGCGCGCTGATCATCACCTTCGCGGTGCTGGCGCTCAGCATCATCGCCCGTTCCCTGGCCGCAGCGAGAAAGTCGTCATGAGTGCCGTCGAATTCACCACGCCGTCCGTCATGCGCCCGGTGGCCGGGACCGAGGGCCTGACCGAGAAGATCTCGGTGCGCGGGCTCGACTTCTTCTACGGCGATCATCGCGCGCTCAAGAGCATCACCGTGCCGCTCTATCACGGCAGGGTCACCGCCTTCATCGGTCCGTCCGGCTGCGGCAAGTCCACGCTGCTGCGCATCCTCAACCGGATGTACGACCTTTATCCGAACCAGCGCGC
This sequence comes from Pseudolabrys sp., assembly GCA_051959715.1. Lineage (GTDB taxonomy): Bacteria > Pseudomonadota > Alphaproteobacteria > Rhizobiales > Xanthobacteraceae > Pseudolabrys. Next base: position 20,615 of record JBQCFB010000437.1, on the reverse strand, counting down.
GACCGGCCACGTCACGCTCGACGGCGACGACGTCCTCTCGCCGTCGCAGGATTTGAACCTGTTGCGCGCCAAGGTCGGCATGGTGTTCCAGAAGCCGACGCCGTTCCCGATGACGATCTACGAGAACATCGCCTTCGGCATCCGGCTCTACGAGAAGCTGCCGAAGTCGGAGCTCGACGACCGCGTGCGCGACGCGCTCGTCCGCGCGGCCTTGTGGGAAGAGGTCAAGAACAAGCTCGGCGCGTCGGGCCTGTCGCTGTCCGGCGGCCAGCAGCAGCGCCTCTGCATCGCCCGCACCGTGGCGGTGAAGCCCGAGGTCATCCTGTTCGACGAGCCGTGCTCGGCGCTCGACCCGATCTCGACCGCCAAGATCGAGGAGCTCATCTCGGAGCTCAAGGACGACTACACGATCGCCATCGTCACCCACAACATGCAGCAGGCGGCGCGCGTCTCCGACTACACCGCCTTCATGTATCTCGGCGAGCTGATCGAGTTCGGCGACACCAGCAAGATCTTCACCTCGCCGGACGACCGCCGCACGCAGGACTACATCACCGGCCGCTTCGGCTAAGGACGACCACGATGACCGAACATCACACCGTCAAGGCCTTCGACACCGACCTGCAGGACCTCGCCCGCATGGTCGCCGAGATGGGCGGGCTCGCCGAAAAGCAGGTCGCCGACGCGGTCGACGCGCTGGCGCGCCGCGACACGACGCTGGCGCAACGCGTGACCGCGGCCGACATCCAGATCGACACGCTCCAGCACGAGATCGAGGAAAAAGCGGTGCTGACCATCGCGCGCCGGCAGCCCATGGCGGTCGACCTGCGCGAGATCGTCTCGGCGCTGCGCATCTCCAACGATCTCGAGCGCATCGGCGACCTCGCCAAGAACATCGCCAAGCGCGTCATCGCGCTCAATGCCGAATTCCCGCCGCCGAAGCTGATCCGCGGCGTCGAGCACATGACCGACCTGCTGCTCGGCCAGCTCAAGGCCGTGCTCAACGCCTATGCCCGCCGCAGCGTCGCCGAGGCGATGGCGGTGTGGCGCGGCGACGAGGAGATCGACGCGGTCTGCACCTCGGTGTTCCGCGAGCTTCTGACCTACATGATGGAAGACCCGCGCAACATCACCTTCTGCATTCATCTGTTGTTCTGTGCCAAGAACATCGAGCGCATGGGCGATCACGCCACCAACATCGCCGAGACCGTGCACTATATGATCGAGGGCAAGCCCGTCACCGACCAGCGGCCGAAGGGCGACACGACGAGCTTCGCAGCCCTGCGCAAGGCGGGCGAGGCCTGAGGAGAGACGAGGCACGATGAACGCCCGCATTCTGATCGTCGAGGACGAGGAGCCGCTCACCATGCTGCTCCGCTACAATCTCGAGGCGGAGGGCTATGACGTCGACACCGCCTCGCGCGGCGACGACGCCGACACGCGGCTGAAGGAAAAGGCGCCCGACCTCGTCGTGCTCGACTGGATGCTGCCGGGCCTGTCCGGCATCGAATTGTGCCGGCGCCTGCGCGCCAGGCCGGAGACGCGCGCGCTGCCGATCATCATGCTCACCGCGCGCGGCGAGGAGAGCGAGAAGGTGCGCGGGCTCGCGACCGGCGCCGACGACTACATCGTCAAGCCGTTCTCGGTGCCGGAACTGCTGGCGCGCGTGCGCGCGCTGCTGCGCCGCGCCAATCCCGAGCGCGTCGCCACCGTGCTGTCGATCGGCGACATCGAGCTCGACCGCGACAAGAAGCGCGTCACCCGCGCCGGCCGCGCCATCGAGCTCGGCCCGACCGAGTATCGCCTGCTCGAGTTCCTGATGGAGCGCCCCGGCCGCGTGTTCTCGCGCGAGCAGTTGCTCGACGGCGTCTGGGGCTCGGACATCTACATCGACGAGCGCACCGTCGACGTGCATGTCGGCCGTCTGCGTAAGGCGATCAATCGCGGCCAGGAAGCGGACCCGATCCGCACCGTCCGCGGCGCCGGCTATTCCCTCGACGACCGGTTCGGCCGGGCGAACTGAAGTTCAGAGAGGCCGCCGCCTTCTTATCCCTCCCCTGAAAGGGGAGGGTCCGGCGCGCTTGCGCCGGGGGTGGGGTCGCGTCTCAATTTGCAAAAGCCCCCACCCGGCGCGCAAACGCGCGCCACCCTGCCCCGCAAGCGGGGGAGGGATAAGAAGCGCCCCGAAACAAAAATGGCCGGGCTTTGCCCGGCCACCGAAGTCGTTCGCGTCGAGGAGGTCAGCCGCGGAACGGCCGCTTGTCCCGCCGGCGGTCGTGCGCCGGCTGGTAGGCGACGCGGCAGTGATACGAGCAGTAGGGCAGCTCGTTCGCCGTGTCGCCGCCGCAGAAGAAGAAGTCGCCGCCGCCCGGATCGCCCACCGGCCAGCGGCAGGTGTGCTCGTTGAGCTGCAAGAGCGTCTTGCGCTGCTCGACCGGGATCTCGAGCAGCTCCGGCTCCGGTTCCATTTCGTAGTCATAGGCGAGCGCGGTGTTGCCGCGGATCTGCGGCCGCGACACCCGCAGCATGTGGCCGGAGGTGCGCGCCTTGCGCGGCCGCGGCGCCGCCGAGGAGGGGCTCTTCGCCCGCCCGGACAGGCCCAGCCGGTGCACCTTGCCGATCACCGCATTGCGGGTGATGCCGCCGAGCTCGGCCGCGATCTGGCTGGCCGACAGCCCGTCGGACCACAGCTTCTTGAGGAGTTCGACCCGTTCATCGGTCCAGCTCATCGGTTCGTGGCCTCCCAGCCCCTCGGAGTGAATCCATCCCCGTCCGCCGGGCGCCTTTTTCAGGCGCCTGAACGCAAACTCTGCAAGGAATGAACCCGAAATCTCGTTTATCGGTACGACATCTCGTACCGTCTGATCCAAAAGTTACACTAGCGCTTGACTCAGGCGCAAGCTTTTGCAACCGCCCGGACGTCAGCTACCAACAGGTTTTCCTTTAGAATCGAGGCTTGCGGCATAATTGAGTCGCCGAATCGGTTCCCTGGCACCGGTTGACCCGATCGGGCACCGCTCCTAGTATGTGAAAAGTGCCGCCCGGCGAGGCGGCACAATTCTTTTCGGGGCCGCGCGTGATCCTGAAAAGCCAAGGTCCCAAGGCGCCTTAGCGCTCAAACGGGCCGGTTGCCGCTCCCCGCGCGCAGACGAACAGCGCTAGTTGAGACCCATGCCCGTTAGCTCGCACGTTTTGCCGACCTATGCGCGTGTCGACCTCGCCTTCGAGCGTGGCGAGGGCGCCTGGCTCTATACGGCGTCGGGCGAGCGCTATCTCGACCTCACCTCGGGCGTCGCCGTGAACGCGCTCGGCCATGCGCATCCGGCGCTGGTCGCCGCGCTCACCGAGCAGGCGCACAAGGTCTGGCACGTCTCCAATCTCTATCGCATCCCCGGCGCCGAGAAACTCGCCGACCGGCTCTGCGCGTCCTCGTTCGCCGACGTCGTCTTTTTCTGCAATTCGGGCACCGAGGCGCTCGAAGGCGCCATCAAGATGGCGCGCAAGTATCACGCCGTCAGCGGGAAGCCCGAGCGCTTCCGCATCGTGACGTTCGAAGGCGCGTTCCACGGCCGCACGCTCGCCTCGCTCGCCGCGACCGGCAACAAGAAATATCTCGACGGCTTCGGCCCGCCGGTCGAAGGCTTCGACCAGGTTCCCTATGGCGACATCGAGGCGGTGAAGAAGGCGATCACGCCCGAGACCGGCGCGATCCTGATCGAGCCGGTGATGGGCGAGGGCGGCGTCCGCGTCGTGCCGCACGCGTTCATGCGCGCGCTGCGCCAGCTCTGCGACGATCGCGGCATGCTGCTGATCTTCGACGAGGTGCAGAGCGGCATCGGCCGGACCGGCAAGCTGTTCGCTTACGAGCACTCGGGCGTGAAGCCCGACATCATGGCGCTGGCCAAGGCGCTCGGCGGCGGCTTCCCGGTCGGCGCGTTCCTCGCCACCGCAGAGGCCGGCAAGGGCATGACCGCGGGCACGCACGGCTCGACCTTCGGCGGCAATCCGCTGGCGATGGCGGTCGCGAACGCGATCATGGACGTCGTCAACACCAAGGAATTCCTGTCGCAGGTGCAGCAGACCGCGCTGCGCTTCAAGCAGCGGCTGGCCGAGCTCAAGGATCGTCATTCGTCGGTGATCGCCGAAGTGCGCGGCGAAGGCCTGCTGATGGGCCTGCGCATGGTGCCGCCGGCGTCGGCCATGGTCGACGAACTGCGCGCCGAAAAGGTGCTGGCGCCGACGGCCGGCGACAACGTCGTCCGTCTCCTGCCGGCGCTGATCATCGGCGAGGAGGAAATCTCCTTCGCCGTCGACGCGATCGACCGTGCCTGCACGCGGCTCGCCCAGCTGCACGCTCCCAAGAAGGGGGCGGCATGATGGGCGAGGTCCGTCATTTCCTCGACCTCATCGACATCCCCGGCGACGACCTCAAGGGGATGATCGACAGCAGCCGCGCCATGAAGGCCGCGCGCGCGAGAGGCCATGCCTCGAAGCCGCTCGCCGGCAAGACGCTGGCGATGATCTTCGACAAGCCCTCGACCCGCACGCGCGTCTCCTTCGACGTCGCCATGCGCCAGCTCGGCGGCGAGGCGATCATGCTCACGGCGCAGGAAATGCAGCTCGGCCGCGGCGAGACGCTCGCCGACACCGCGCGCGTCCTGTCGCGCTTCGTCGACGCCATCATGATCCGCATCCTCGACCATGAGGCGATCGCCGAGCTCGCGCGCCATGCGACCGTTCCGGTGATCAACGGCCTGACGCGCCGGTCGCATCCCTGCCAGGTGATGGCGGACGTGATGACCTTCGAGGAGAAGCTCGGTCCGATCCGCGGCCGCACGGTCGCCTGGACCGGCGACTCCAACAACGTGCTCGCCTCGTGGGCGCATGCGGCGCAGCGCTTCGATTTCCGGTTGCGCGTCGCGACGCCGGCCGAATTGAAGCCGAAGAAATGGCTCACCGACTGGGCGAAGTCCTCCGGCGCCGCGATCGAGTTCGGCACCGACCCCGAGGCGGCGGTGAAGAACGCCGACTGCGTCGTCACCGACACCTGGGTGTCGATGGGCGACCGCGACGGCAAGCACCGCCACAACGTGCTCAAGGGCTATCAGGTCAACGCCCGGCTGATGTCGAAGGCGAACCCGGACGCGCTGTTCATGCACTGCCTGCCGGCGCATCGCGGCGAGGAGGTCACCGACGAGGTGATCGACGGGCCGCAGTCCGTGGTGTTCGACGAGGCTGAGAACCGCCTGCACGCGCAGAAGGGCGTGCTCGCCTGGTGCCTGCACGCCGAGGCGTGACGGGCCGAGGGGAACAACCCCCTCGAAAATCCGCTCCCGCGCGCTACATAAGGCGTCATGGCCACACCTCGCACCGATATTCCCTCCCGCGCGCCGTCGGCGGTCGCCGTCGACGACATCGTGCTGCCGTTCGAGGTCGCCGCGCTCGACCTGCGCGGCCGCGTCGTGCGGCTCGGGCCGGTCGTCGACGAGATCCTCGAGAAGCACGATTACCCGCAACCGGTGGCCAAACTGCTCGGCGAGGCGATCGTGCTCACCGTCATGCTCGGCACGGCCCTCAAGTTCGAGGGCCGCTTCATTCTTCAGACGCAGGCCGACGGCCCCGTGCGCATGCTGGTGGTGGACTTCACCGCGCCCGGCAAGGTGCGCGCCTGCGCCCGCTTCGACAAAGCCCGCGTGGCGGAGGCGATCGCCGCCGGCAAGACCGACGCCGGCGCGCTCTTGGGCAAGGGCCATCTCGCCATGACCATCGACCAGGGGCCGGACATGAGCCGCTACCAGGGCCTGGTGGCGCTCGACGGCGGCTCGCTGGAAGACGCCGCGCACGAATACTTCCTGCGCTCCGAGCAGATCCCGACGCGGGTGCGCCTCGCGGTCGCGGAGGAGTTGCGCGCGGGCGAGGGCGGCGCCAGCCACCGCTGGCGCGCCGGCGGCATCATGCTTCAGTTCCTGCCCAAGTCGCCGGAGCGCGCCCGCGTCGCCGACCTGCACCCGGGCGACGCGCCCGAAGGCGTCGAGGCGCACGTGGTCGAGGAGGACGAGGCCTGGACGGAAGGCCGCGCTCTGGTCTCGACCGTGGAAGATGTGGAACTCATCGACCCGTCGCTGTCGAGCGAGCGGCTGGTCTATCGCCTGTTCCACGAGCCGGGCGTGCGCGTGTTCGCCGCCGGCGACGTGCGGGCCGAATGCTCGTGTTCGCGCGAGACGGTGGAGTCGATGCTCAAGAGCTTCTCGCAGGACGACCGCGACCACATGGTCGAAGACGGCAAGATCCAGGTCACCTGCGAGTTCTGCAGCGCCACCTACCAGTTCGCTCCCGGCGACGTCGGCGCCGCCGAGGGGTAGCGGGAAACGCCTTCGGCTGAGAATCGGTATATACGGGACTCATGCCGCGACTGCGTTTCCTGCTCTCCGCACTGCTTCTCCTGCCCGTGCCCGCTCTGGCCCAGACTTGTCCGGCGCCGCTTGCCGACGCGCACAAGCTCGTGCTCGTCACGGCGCGCGACATGGCGAGCACCAGCGCCACCGTGCAGCGCTTCTCGCGCGCCGCTCCGCACGCGCCGTGGAAGCCGGACGGCGGGCCGGTCAGCGCGATCATCGGGCACAACGGCATGGGCTGGGCGAACGCCTTCCGCTCCTTCGCCAAGGAGGGCGAGCCGACGAAGGTCGACGGCGACAAGAAGGTTCCGGCCGGGTTCTACCGGATCGGCCGGCCGTTCGGGTTCGAGCACTCGGGGCTCAAGAATTATCTGCGGCTCACCGAGGGGACCGTCTGCGTCGACGACCCGAAGTCGCGCGCCTACAACACCATCACGACGCGGGCCAAGGTGGGCGACAAGGTTCACGGCGAGAACATGTGGCGCGTGCCGGATTATTCGCGCGGCCTCCTCGTCGACTATCCGACCGACGCGCACGCCAGGGCCGGATCCTGCATCTTCATCCATAACTGGCTGCCGGGAAAAACCGGCACGGCCGGTTGCGTCGCGGTGCGCGCGCCGGCGGTCATCAAGTTGCAGGAGTTCGCGCAGGGTGGAGCGGTGCTGGCCGTTCTTCCGAAGCAGGCGCTCGACCGCTTCAAGGGGTGCCTGCCGGAATAGGGGTCAGTTGAGCGTCCGCTCCCCCTCGGAGCAGTCGAGAGAGAAGGCCGGGATCTCGATATCGAAATGCTCGCCGCCGACCGAAACCATTCCATACGTTCCGGCCATGAAGCCCGACGGCGTCGGCAGCGGCACGCCGCTCGTATATTCGAACGAGCCGCCCGGCTCGAGCACCGGCTCCTCGCCGACGACTCCGGGCCCTTTGACCTCCTGCAAGCGGCCGAAGGCGTCGGTGATGCGCCAGTGCCGCGTCTTCAGCTGCACGGTCTCGGAACCGTGATTGGCAATGTTGATCGTGTAGGCCCAGAAGAAATAGCCGCTCGTCGGCGACGAGCGCTCCGGCATGAAGCGCGGCGTCACGGTCACCTCGATCTTGCGGGTCCGCGCCCTGTACATTTCAATGACCGCCTGAAAAATGAACGCCTGATATATGCCATCGAGCCTTGCTTCGGTCGAAGCAATCGTGCGGATTATGACCCCAACGCGCCGCGAAAGAAAAGCCGCCCATGGCCCCGGTGACGACCGAACGCGACCTGCGGCTTGACCTGTTCCGCGGGCTGGCGCTCTGGCTGATCTTCCTCGACCATATTCCGTCGAACGCGGTCAGCTGGATCACCATCCGCAATTACGGCTTCTCGGACGCGACCGAGATCTTCGTCTTCATCTCCGGCTACACGGCGGCCTTCGTCTATGGCCGCGCCATGCGCCAGAACGGCTTCATCGTCGCCTCCGCGCGCATCCTCAAGCGGTCGTGGCAGATCTACGTCGCGCACGTCTTCCTGTTCGCGATCTATCTCGCCGAGATCGCCTATGTGGCGCACTCCTTCGACAACCCGCTCTACACCGAAGAGATGGGCGTGCTCGACTTCCTGCGCAATCCGGATGTCACGATCATCCAGGCGCTGCTGTTGAAGTTCAAGCCGGTCAACATGGACGTGCTGCCGCTGTACATCGTGCTGCTGGTCGGCTTCTCGCCGGTGCTGTGGCTTCTGCTGCGCTCGCCGTCCATGGCGCTGATCGCGTCCGGCGTCGTTTACGCGCTGATGTACACGTTCGGCTGGAACATCCCGGCCTATCCGAGCGGCGTGTGGGTGTTCAATCCGTTCGCATGGCAATTGCTGTTCGTGTTCGGCGCATGGTGCGCGCTCGGCGGCGCCAAGAGGCTGGCGCCGGTGATCAACTCGCGCGTGACGCTGACGCTGGCGATCGCCTATCTCGCCTTCGCCTTCTTCGTCGCCATGACCTGGTATTTCCCGCGTGTCGCGCTGCTGCTGCCGCGGATCATCGGCGACAACATCTATCCGATCGACAAGACGAACCTCGACGTCCTGCGCATTCTCCATTTCCTCGCGTTGGCGGTGATCGTCGTCAATTTCGTGCCGAAGAACTGGCCGGCGCTGCGCTCGCCCCTGTGCAAGCCGGCGATCCTGTGCGGCCAGCACTCGCTCGCCATATTCTGCCTCGGCGTATTCCTCGCCTTCGCCGGGCATTTCGTCTTCACGGAGGTGTCGAACCGGCTTTTGACGCATGTCATCGTCAGCTTCGTCGGAATTGCCGTTATGGTTGCAACGGCCGCTGTCATGACGTGGTATAAACGGGTCGAACGGGGTCCGCGGCCGCCGACGACCAACCCGGGCTTCGCAGGGGGCGACGCATGAGGACGTTTTGGGCGCTGCTGGCACTGGGGGTGCTGGCCGTGCCTGCATGGGCCGAGATGCCGGCCGAGTGCCGGGTGGCCCGGCATCTCGTCGAGGACAATTTACGTCTCCAGCGCGTGGGTTCGGCCATCGCCGCCAAGCATCTCAACGTGCTCGTCCTGGGCGCGGGGTCTTCGGTTCTGCCCGGGCCAGGCGGCGCAAATCTCGCCTATCCGGAGCGATTGCGCCTTGCCTTGATCGGGACGTTCCCCGGTGTCGCCGTGACCGTGGCGACCGACGTGACGCCGCATCGCACCGCGGTCCAGATGGTGGAATCCCTGGCCGTCGACCTGCGCAAATCCAAGCCCGACCTGCTGGTCTGGCAGACCGGCACTGTGGATGCGATGGACGGCGTTGATCAGGATCAATTCAATCAGGCGCTGGATAAGGGAATTAACATTGCCAAGGTCGCCGGCGCCGAAACCGTCCTGATCAACGCGCAATACAGCCCGCGCACGGAATCCATGATTGCGCTGGGGAATTATGCGGAAATCATGCGATGGGTTGCGGTGCAGCATGAAGTTCCGCTGTTCGATCGCTTTGCAATCATGAAGCTTTGGGCCGATTTCGGGACATTTGACTTCTTTTCGGTAACGAAAAACCTTGACACTGCGGGCCGGGTTCACGATTGCATAGGGCGGCTTCTGGCGGCCCTCGTGGCCGACGCGGTCAAGCCGGAAAGCCCGCCAATTCAAGGCGGTCAGTGACGCAAGGCTCGACGGGGAAGAACCGGGTCTAGCGAGTTGTTCGATCAAGCTGGGCCGGGGAGTATCTGGTTTTGCAGGCTCTTTCCTTCGTCCGTAGCCGAGTGACACCACTCGCGCTCGCCGCAGCCGTCCTGTTGCCTGCGGCGGCCCGCGCCGACGCTCCCGCCTGCCACGCCCCCGACGACGTCCTGCGTCTGGCGAGCCCGCTCGTCCATCTGTCGCAGAAGCTCTCGTCAGGCGAACCGATCACCATCGTCGCCATCGGCTCCTCGTCCACCGCCGGCGCGGGCGCGAGCTCGCCTGCCGCGAACTATCCGAGCCGGCTCGAGGTCGAGCTCAAGACCCAGTTTCCGCGCAACACCTTCTCGGTGATCAATCGCGGCGTGAACGGCGAGGAAGTGCCGGACATGCTCAAGCGCTTCGACGAAGCGGTGCTCGCGGCCAAGCCCGATCTCGTGCTCTGGCAGCTCGGCACCAATTCGGTCCTGCGCGGCCACAGCAGCTCCGGCCACGGCGACATGATCCGCACCGGCCTCAAGAAGATCCGCGCCACCGGCGCCGACATCGTCCTGATCGATCCGCAATACGCGCCCAAGGTCATCGCCAAGCCGGAAGCCGGCGCGATGGTCAGCCTGATCGCGGCGATGGCGAAGGCCGAGAACGTCGACCTGTTCCGCCGCTTCGCGGTGATGAAGCGCTGGTATGATGTCGATCATATCGGCTTCGAGACGTTCGTGTCGCCCGACGGGCTGCACATGAACGACTGGAGCTATGCCTGCATGGCCAAGGTGCTCGGGCAGGCGATCGCCGAGGCGGCGCGGCGGCCGGTCATGTCGGCGACGGCGCTGTCACGCGCCGGCGTGCGCTGAGGCACACTCTCTTTCTTGCGCGTTTTTCTACGTCATGCCCGGGCTCGTCCCGGGCATGACGCGTTTTGCGGCGAGCCTCAGACCTTCTCCAGCGCGCCGGTGAGATCGTCGAGCAGGTCGTCGACATGCTCGAGCCCGACCGACAACCGCACCAGCCCGTCGCCGATGCCGAGCTCGGCGCGCTGGTCCGGCGTCAGACGCGGATGCGTCGTCGTCGTCGGATGCGTGATCAGGCTTTTTGAATCGCCGAGATTGTTGGTGATGCCGATCAGCGACAGGCCGTTGAGGAAGCGGAACGCGCCTTGCTTGCCGCCCTTGATCTCGAAGGCGATGAGGTTCGATCCGCCGGTCATCTGCTTGGCGATGATCGCCGCCTGCGGATGATCCTTGCGTCCCGGGTAGATGAGGCGCGTCAGCTTGTCGTGGCCGGCAAGCTTGTCGGCGATCTTTGCAGCACTTTGCGTCTCGCGCTCGACGCGCACTGACAGGGTCTCGAGGCCCTTCAGCAGCACCCAGGCGTTGAACGGCGCCAGCGACGGCCCGGTCTGGCGCAGGAGTTGATGATAATTGTCGACGATGATCTTCTCGGTCGACAGGATGCAGCCGCCGAGCACGCGGCCCTGGCCGTCAATATGCTTGGTCGCCGAATAGACGACGACGTCGGCGCCGAACTTCAGCGGGCTCTGATAGAGCGGGGTCGCGAACACGTTGTCGACGACGAGCTTGGCGCCGGCCGCGTGCGCGATCTCGGCCACCGCGGCAATGTCGTAGACCTGCAAGGTCGGATTGGTCGGCGTTTCCATGAAGAACACCTTCGTGTTCTTCGTCACGGCCTTCTTCCACTGGTCGATGTCCTCGCCATCGACCAGCGTGAAGGTGACGCCGAAGCGCGCCAGCCACTCCTCGATCACCCAGCGGCACGAGCCGAACAGCGCCTTCGCCGCGACGACGTGGTCGCCCATGCGCACGAGGCCCATCAGCGACGTCGTCACCGCCGCCATGCCGGTCGCGGTCGAGCGCGCCGCCTCGGCGCCCTCGAGCGCGGCCATGCGCTGCTCGAACATGCTCATGGTCGGGTTGGAGTAGCGCGAGTAGATGTAGCCGGGGGTCTTGCCGGAGAAGCGCGCCTCGCACTCCTCGGCGCTCGGATAGAGGTAGCCTTGCGTGAGGAATAGGGCTTCCGACATCTCGCCGAACTGCGAGCGCAGCGTGCCGGCGTGCACCAGGCGGGTCTCGGGGCGGTAATCTTTCTTTGCGGACATGCAAGCCTCCTTCCAACCCTGCACCGGGTGGAAGGCCCGCGCAGGCAACAAAAAACCGGCCGGAGAAAAATCTCGGCCGGGCTGCGCTTACGCGTCCCCGGCCTTTTAGCGAGTTGTTTTACGTGGCTGCAAGCCGGCCGGCTCAAATGACCACGGGATAATCGGGTTGTAGCGGGGGCGGGCGCTTCCCGTCAAGGCGGGGGTCGGGTTAGATCGGCCCGCAAAAGGACGAGGCGCAGTGGCACTTTCCTTCGACAAGGACGCCAAGGGCATCCTGCCCGACCGCATGATTTCGGCTCTCGCGGACGCCGGCGCGATCGCGCCGAAGCGGCCGTTCGCGGTCGACCAGATCCAGCCGGCGAGCCTCGATCTCAGGCTCGGCTCCGTCGCCTATCGCGTGCGGGCGAGCTTCCTGCCGGGTCGCTCGACGGTGGCGCAGCGCATCGCCGATCTCAAGCTGCACGAATTCTCGCTCGCCGACGGCGCCGTGCTCGAGACCAACTGCGTCTACATCGTGCCGCTGCAAGAGAGTCTCGCACTGCCGGCCGATGTCGCGGCCGCCGCCAATCCGAAGAGCTCGACCGGGCGCCTCGACGTGTTCACCCGCGTTATTGCCGACGAGACTCGCGGCTTCGACCGCATCGAGGCCGGCTACAAGGGGCCGCTCTACGCCGAGATTTCGCCGCGCACATTTCCGGTACTGGTGCGTGAGGGCTCGCGCCTGTCGCAGATCCGCTTCCGCCACGGCCACGCGCAACTCACCGCCGACGAACTGCGCGACCTGCACGCGCGCGAGCGCCTCGTCGACGATCCGAAGGCCGACGTCAGCGAAGGCGTGCTCTTCAGCGTCGACCTGTCGGGCCTCGGCCCCGGCGGTCTCGTCGGCTACCGCGCCAAGCGCCACACTGGCCTGATCGATGTCGAGCGCCGCGCCGGCTACAGCGTGCTCGACTTCTGGGAGCCGATCCAGGCGCGGCCGGAGAAGAGCCTGATCCTCGATCCAAACGAATTTTATATTCTGGCGTCGAAGGAAGCGGTGCAGGTGCCGCCCGGCTGCGCCGCAGAGATGGTGCCGTTCGATCCGCTGGTCGGCGAATTCCGCGTGCACTATGCCGGCTTCTTCGATCCCGGTTTCGGCTATGCCGGCGCCGGCGGGCAGGGCTCGCGCGCGGTGCTCGAAGTGCGCTCGCGCGAGGTGCCGTTCATCCTCGAGCACGGGCAGACCGTCGGCCGCCTCGTCTATGAGAGGATGCTGGCCAAGCCAGACACGCTCTACGGCACCGGCATCGGCTCGAACTATCAGGCGCAGAGCCTCAAGCTCTCCAAGCACTTCAAGGCGTGAGACGGCCGCGACGCCGCGCTTGCGGCGCACGGGCGCGATTGGTTATGGTCGCGGCCGATGCGGGCGTAGTTCAATGGTAGAACGGCAGCTTCCCAAGCTGCATACGAGGGTTCGATTCCCTTCGCCCGCTCCAGCCCTTTCCGATGATCAGGTCAGCGTGCCCGGCGCGAAGCAGTAGTCGCGGTGCACGCCGCCGGCGTCGGTGAACCACCACACGGCGTGCCCGGTCGGATTGCTGCCCTTGAGCACCATGTAGGCGGGAAGCTGATGGGCCGCTCCACCGTCCTGGATCGTGACCGACCCATCCTCGTTGATCTTGTATTCGCCGAAGAACGGATGGCCGTCGCTTTCGTCGCAGCACCACTGGCCTTGCTGATTGTGCTGGTCCTTGAACCAGGCCTGAAGCTCGGCCGACTGGGCGCCGTATTCCGGCTTCCAGCGCGCGAGCGCCGGAACGCAGAGCATGGCGGTAACGACAATCCCGATTGAAATCTTGACTGCGCCTTGCATCGGATCAATCCCGTCTTGTCAGTTTCTCAATTTTGCAAGACGGCGCTGACGCAACTTGTTCCGGATCTGGCATGACGGCGCTGTGCCGCAGCCGCTACCGCCGATAATTCCAAGCGCGGAGAAGCGCTTGCGCGCACGCGCACGGCGAGGAACGAGAATGTGAGATTTGCAATTGAGGTATGAAGCCAGCGACCGACGCCGCCGTTTGCGGGGCGGTGCGGCTGTGCCAAGTCCATCAAATGTCTGGAAGACGATTTAGTCTTGCGCCGAGGTCAGGCGACAGTGGCCTCTTCCGCCGCTTCGTCTTGATCGCTCGCTTCGGCGCCATCGTCCGCGGCAGCCGCGCTTTCCGCCTTGATATTGAAATGGCGCAGGAAGAGCGGCGCGATGCGCGTCAGCTCGTCGTCGCAGTCGGCCTTCGGCGCCCTGCCGTACTTGACCGCGGAGATGGTCCAGTTCGCCTGGTCCGGCGTCGCGGTCGCGACGGGGGTGATGACGACGCCGGCCGCGTCGATGCAGCGCCCGGCCTTGCGCAGGTACCCGGTGAGCTTCTTCTCGAGATCGGCCTTGTTCACGACCATGCGGTCGCTGACCAGCTTCTTCACCATGCGACGGGCCTCTGCGGACATGCGGTGCACTTTAGCGCTGGTATCCCAAGCGGGGTGAGCAGAGGGCTACCGTCGGCCGCTGTTTCGCCGGGCGCGGCCAACACCGGCTTAACGGTGCGCGGCGCGGTTGTAAGGGCCGCACCACACTCGGCCGCGACCGGTCGTTTCGGGGAAGCCTGGTGGGGCTCGCGGTCGCCGCGACCGCGATGATCAGGCATCGAGCATGGCGTCAGGAAGCGGCCGCAAGCTCGGTAACGGCGACGCGCGGCAGGAGCCGGCGCACATCGTCCTCGCTGCCGAGTTCGGTGCCCGGGCTCATCACGGCGGCGGAGCCCGCGGCGACGGCGAGACGGAAGGCGTCCTCCAGCGGTGCATTCTTGGCGAGCGCGGCGACCAGCCCGCCAAGGAAGCTGTCGCCGGCGCCGACGGCGCTGACGACCTCGATCTGCATCGGCGCGGAGCGCAGCACGCGGTCGCGCGTCACCAGCATGGCGCCTTGCTCGCCGAGCGTGAGCGCGACCATCTCGGTGCGGCCGTTCGCGATCAGGGTACGGCAGGCGGCGACGCGGTCGCCGTCGCTGTCGAGCGGCTTGCCGACGAATTCGGACAGCTCGTTCTGGTTCGGCTTGATGAGGGTGACGCCTTCATCGAGCGCCGCGTTCAGCGACGGCCCCGACGTATCGATCACCATCTTTGCGCCGAGCTTGCGCGCGCGCCGCGTCATGTCGGCATAGATGTCGTCGGGCACGCCCGGCGGCACGCTGCCGCTCGCGACGACGATGCGCGGCTTTTCCGGCAGGCCGGTCAGTTTCTCCAGCATCGCCTCCCATTCCGGCCGGTGCAGCGGCGAACCGGGCAGCACGAAGCGATATTGCAATCCGCTCTCTTCCTCGAAGGCGGTGAAGTTCTCGCGCGTCTCGACGTGCGACGGCGTCACGATGCTGTCGATGCCCTCGCGCTCGAGCAATCGATGCAGCAATTTGCCGATCGCGCCGCCGGTCGGATAGATCGCCGCGACGTCGCCGCCCAATCTGTGCACGACACGCGCAACGTTGATACCGCCGCCGCCGGGATCGCGCTTGGGCGATGAGCAGCGCAGCTTCGATGTCGGTTCGACGCGCGCGACATTGACGAAAATGTCGACCGCCGGATTAATCGTGAGCGTGACGATATCGGGCACGTTGGACGTCTCGTTCGCGCTTCTTCCCCGAGAAATTCAGGTCGATTCACAATGAGAGTAATGTTTTGTCGTCGGCCGGCCAATACCGGCCGGAATCTTTCACGAACAAGCGTCGCCGTAGATGCGCTGTGGAAACATAAACGTTCGTCAGCGATGACCGTTCCGGCGGAATGTGGTTAGATCGAGGCCGGCCATCAAGGCCGCGTGGTGCCGAATGATCGATCCGCTTTTCTCGCTGTCGGGCTTCGTCGTCGGTCTTCTGGTCGGCGTGACCGGAGTGGGCGGCGGTTCACTGATGACGCCGTTGCTAATTCTCCTGTTCGGCGTGAATCCGGCGACGGCGGTCGGCACGGATCTTCTCTACGCGGCTGCGACCAAGACCGGCGGCAGTCTCGTGCACGGCCTTGCGCGCTCGATCGACTGGCGCGTCGTGCGGCGGCTCGCGACCGGCAGTATTCCTGCCACCATCGCCACCATCGCATTCCTCTCGCGTCTCAATCTCGACAGCGCCGCCGCGCGCGGCTTCATCACTTTCGTTTTGAGCTTCGCGCTGTTCGCGACCGCCTTCGTGCTGATCTTCGGCGGGCCGCTGATCGCGCTCTATCGTGCGCGCGTCGAGGCGCTCGACGTGCGGCACACGGCGGTCAGCACCGTGCTTGTCGGCGCGCTTCTCGGCGTGCTGGTGACGATCTCGTCGGTCGGCGCCGGCGCCATCGGCGTCGTCGCGCTCGTCCTGCTCTATCCGCAATTGCCGATGGCGCGCATCGTCGGCTCCGACATCGCGCACGCCGTGCCGCTGACATTGATCGCCGGCAGCGGCCACTGGCTGATGGGATCGGTCGACTGGCACATCATCGGCTCGCTGCTCGCCGGCTCGCTGCCGGGCATCTTCGTCGGCAGCTATTTCGCCGTGCGCATCCCGGAGCGGGCGCTGAAGCTCGTGCTCGCCTGCGTGCTGCTGGTGGTGGCGAGCCGCATGGCCTACGAGCACGTCGGCGCGGCGTCCTCGATGTTCGCCTTCACGCGCCGGGCGGTGCCCTGAGGCATCAGGCGAGCGCGCGCTCGGGCACGAGCAGGCGCTCGTATTCGTGGCGGATCGACCAGTAGCATTCGCAGGCGCGCCGCTCGAGGCCCTCGCGGTCGGTGATCGTGATGTGGCCGCGGTGATACTCGATCAGGCCAGCTTCGCTGAGACGGCCGGCGGCGATCGTCACGCTCGAGCGGCGGACGCCGAGCATGATGCTCAGCACTTCGTGCGTCAGCAGGAAGTCGTCGCGCGGCATGCGGTCGTGCGCCATCAGCAGCCAGCGCGCGCAGCGCTGCTCGACGTCGTGGAAGCGGTTGCAGGCGACGAGCTGGCAGGTCTGGTGATAATTGGCATAGACGAAGCGATTGAGGAGGCGGCGCAGGCCCGCGCTCTGCGTCAGCGCGTTGCGGAATGCGCGCGCCGGAAGGCGCAGCGCATGGCCGGGCACCTGCATGTGGACGCCGGTCGCGCCGGCTTCGGTGTCGAGCAGCAGCGGTATGCCGACGAAGCCTTCATTGCCGGTCGTGCCGACCTCGGCGGCGGCGCCGTTGTCCATTGTCTTGGCGAGCGAGGCGACGCCGGTCAGCGGAAAATAGACGTATTCGATCGGCTGCCCCGGATCGGCCAGCGCGTCGAGATAGCCGAGCTTCACTTCCTGCAAATGCGAGCGCAACAGCGCGAAATCGCCCGGCACGAGCCGGTCGAGCAGGTGGTTATGCCTCGGTGTTGCAACCTTCGCCACGCAGTGCGCTCCGCATCGTTTCGGTTTTCCTCGCGCCTGCCCGGCAGGCGTACGGGGAAACCGGCCGCCGAGCGTTCGAGTTCCATCGTCCGGACGGACGCAATGTTTGGTAGAGTGCGGTGTCCGATTCACCCCGCATCTCGCACAGTGCCCATTCCATGATCGACGACCGTCACCGCCGTTCCGGCGACCCGCGCAAGGCCGCCGAGGCGGCATTCAAGGCCGCGACCAAGAAACCGCTCGAAGCGCCGCCGCCCGCGCCGCGCGCCGTGCCGGGCGTCAAGGAGATGGTGTCGCTGCGGCTCGACAAGGATGTGCTGGAGAAATTCCAGGAAGACGGCGCCGGCTGGCAGGACCGCATCAACGCCGCCCTGCGCAAGGCGGCCGGCCTCGGCTGACGCCTACTGCGCGCGCGACCGCGGCAATGTCGGCGATACGCCGCCGGTCAGCGTTGCCGCCTCGTCCGGTGCGGCGGTGAATGACACCGGCTCGGTCGATTGCCCGTCCGTGGCCTGCGGCAGGAGCGCCTTCGAGATCGGATTGGGAACGTTCCACAGCGTGGCCCAGATCAGGAGATCGAGCACCGCCAGCACCACGATGATGGTGGCCAGCAGCCAGCCCGTCGTGTCGGCCGCCAGGCGGCCGCTCTTGTGTCCGGTGCGTTGCATTTTCGCGTCGCCCTCGCGCTGACGGGGCAACGTGTGCTCCGAGGCGCCGTTCCGGCGGCGCGCAAATTCGCAAAGATCAAGTTCCGGATGCGCCGCGCACATGCGGCGGCCGCGCCATGCTCATGGCTAACGGAGATTCATCTCCGGCTCGCCTGCCGCTTAACGCGGCGTCCGGACTCTTGCTTCAAATTGAAATCAAATACGATGAGGAGTTGAACGTGAGGACTGCCATGTACGCTGCGTCGGCAAAGAGGCGCGTCGTCTATCTTCGCGGCACCGTCCGCTGCGGCAAGTGCGCCGACGCCATCCACGTCTACAAGGTCGCGGGTTTGGCCGACGAATTCTCGCTGCGCTGCTCGAATTGCGGCACGCGCCATTTCTACGAGAAGCGCGGCCTGGCGATCGAGGAAATGCCGGAACGCCGCCGCCGGCCGCGGAACTGACGGCCTACTTCGCCGACGCCATGCGGTGCGCGGCGGCCTTGTGGTGCGCCGGCTCGGTCTTGCGGCGGGCGGCGAGGTTGACGGTGTCCTTGCTGCGGCCGTGATGCCGTGCGGCGACCTTCACCGAAGCTTTCTTGTCCTGATGCTCGTGCTTGTCCTGGCGCTCGTGCGCGGCGACGAGCAGAGCGGCGCGCCGGGGCGCAGCCGGCGGCACCGGGATCGCATCGGGCCCGTCATAGGCGAGCAGGCCGGCGGCGTCCTGGCACGGCGCGCGCTGCGGCACCTTGATCGCGGGCGCGCCGGCGCTCGCCACCTTCCAGCTTTCAGCCGGCCGGCCGGTGATCGTCTTCACGTAGCCCTGCGTCTCCTCGGGCAATTTGCCCTTGCGCGACAGCCAGTCCTGGATGCGCTTCGGCCCGGCATTGTAGGCCGCGGCGGCGAGCCCGAGATTGCCGAACTGCTCGAACAGGCTGCGCAGCAGCCGCGCCGAGGCGGGAATGGCCTCGATCGGATCGAACGGATTGTCGAGGCCCATCGCGTCCGCGGTCTTGGGCATGAACTGCGCGATGCCCTGCGCGCCGGTGCGGCTGACGGCGCCGGGCTTGAAGCCGCTCTCCTGGAACAGGAGGCGGATGAAGAACGACACGGGCAGGTCGTTGCGCTGCGCGGCGCGGGTGAGGGTGTCGCACACTTCCTGCGTCGAGCGGTGCACGACCGGCTTCACCGGTTGCGGCGGCGGCGCCGGCAGATCGCGCGGCGCAAGAATGGCGTCCGTGCCGCCCTGCGCCGGAATATCGATGTTGGCTTCGGCGGTGGGGAGGAACCCGGCCGGCGCGGCGCTGAGCAGCAGCGGATCGAACGCATCGTTCGGCGGGCTCAGACGGTCGGCCGTGCGCTTGAGCGCATCGGACACGCGCGGCGTATCGGCGGCCGGCGGCACTGTGGCCACGGCGCTCGAATCCTCGAAACGATCGGTGAACGCTTTCTGATCGGAGGCGACGGAACCGGCCGAAGCCAAAAGGCAGACGCAGGCGGTGGCAATCAGCGGCCGCATTCAAATATCCTCTCGCGCGCCGCAAATTCTTTGCGGCGTGGTGGGATGACGATGGAACGGGAAATGCTCCCCGGCGTTAGCGAATCTTTTTCGCCGCCAAACCGGTCGATTTTTTGGAAAAGCTACGGAGGCTTTGCGGCGATCACCGCCTCGCAATGGCCTCAGTTCCTGGCGCGGAACTTATGCGTCGTCCGGATTTGAGAGTAGCCGCGGAAATTGATCAAATTGCGGACGACGTCAGGGCGTCCGCATGTAGTCCGGAAGCGCGCCGGTGAGGAAGTCCTCGCGCACCGGCGCGAAGAAATCGACCACCTCCGTGTCCTCCGGAAAGTAGCCCTCGTGCTCGACGCCGCCGGGGATGACCGCAATGTCGCCGGCCCGCATCGTGCGCGTCTCGCTGCCGATGCGGAAGTCCATGGCGCCGTTGATCATGAACACGAACTGCTCGTGCGGATGCTTGTGCGCGGCGGCGCGCGCGCCGGCCTTCATGCGCCAGTAGACCAGCGTGCCCTGCTTCCCCGACATGACCCGGCGGCGGATCTTGTCGGTGATCTCTTCCTCGGGCACTGACGCGAGTGTGTCGAAGCCGGCGATGATCGGCATGGTCGGATCCTCCCTGCGGCGGGCGCGGGATGGAGCCTATCAAAAAAGAAACCGGCCGCGCGAGGTGTGCCCCGCGCGGCCGGTGTTGCCTGATCGAGCGAAGGTCAGTTGCCTTCGATCGTCTTGATCACGCTCGACATCGGGCGCGCCTCGTCGAGGCCGCCGCCGATCTCTTTCTGGACCTGCGCGACGTATTCCGGCTTCGGCTCGATCGGCGTCTTGCCGACGATCTGGACGACCTTGTAGCCGCCGTCCTTGAGCTTCTTGAGCAGCTCCGGGATCGCTTCCGACGTCGCGTGCTGGAAGTCGTGCATCAGGATGATGCCCTTGCCGTGCTTCTCGAGCTTGGTCATCACCGATTTGATGACCTGCTCGGGCTTGCGCATCTTGAAGTCGAAGGAGTCGAAGTCGGTCGAGAACACCGCGACGTTGCGCTCGCCGACATACTTCATCATGTCCGGCGGGTTGCGCAGCGTCGGGAAGCGGAAGAACGGATCGACCGGCTTGTTGCCGAGCGCGATCGAGACCGCGGCGACGCCCTTCTCGAACTCGTCGACGGCTTCCTGCTGCGTCATGCGCGACAGGTCCTTGTGCGACCAGGTGTGCGTGCCGACGGTATGGCCCGCGGCCTTGACCGCCTTCAGGATTTCGGGATGCCAGCCGGCGTGCTTGCCGATGGTGAAGAACATCGCCTTGGTGCACTGGTCGGCGAGCGCCTTGAGCACGCGCGGCGTGTTGCCCGGCCACGGACCGTCGTCGAAGGTCAGCACGACTTCCTTGTCCTTGAGG
>JBQCFB010000436.1:0-3154 GCA_051959715.1 Pseudolabrys sp. | reverse complement strand
TGGGCCTCAACGGCACGCCGAGCTACGTGATCGGCGACCAGGTGGTGGTCGGCGCGGTCGGCCTGCCGACCTTGAAGAAGGACATTAACGGCGCCCGCTGCGGCAAGGACGAGTGCTGATCCACCACTCCAAGGCTCCGTCGTAAGTTCAACGGCCGCTGCGGTTTTCCGCGGCGGCCGTTCTGCTTTGCGCCGTCCGGATGGAACCGGGTTCCGTAGCCCCGCGTTTGCGCGCGCATGTACACGATCGGCATCGAGGAAGAGTTTTTCGTATTCGACGCCCGCACGCGCCGCGCCGTGCGGCGGGCCGATGCGCGCTTCTTCGCCCGCGCCCGCGCCGCCCTCGGCGACCGGGTGATGACCGAGATGCTGCAATCGCAGATCGAAGTCGCCACCCCGCCCTGCGCCACCATGGCCGAGGCGCGTTCTCACCTGGCACGCTACCGGCAGGCGCTCGCCGAGGCGGCGGACGCGCGCAGTCTCGGCATCGCCGCCATGGGCACCTTCCCGCTCGCCTTCTGGCCCGAGCAGGAGATGACGCCGAAGGCGCGCTACGGCGCCATCATGGAAGATCTCCAGATGATCGGCGCGCGCAACATGCTCTGCGGCATGCATGTGCATGTCGCCGTCGCGGAGGGCGCGAGCCGCATCGATATCATCCGGCGCCTGACACCCTACCTGCCACTCCTGCTCGCGCTGTCGACGTCCTCGCCGTTCTGGCAGGGACACTTCTCCGGCCTGCGCGGTTATAGGCTCGCCGCCTATGACGAACTGCCGCGCACAGGCCTGCCCGAACTGTTCCGCACCGAGGCCGAGTACGAGGACTACGTCGCGGCGCTCGCGAGCGCCGGCATCATCCCGGATGCGAGCTACATCTGGTGGGCGGTGCGTCCCTCGCTCGCGCACCCGACCATCGAGCTGCGCGTCGCCGACAGCTGCACGCGGCTCGACGACGCGCTCGCGGTCGCGGCCCTCTTTCGCTGCCTCGTTCGCGCGCTCGACCGCGACGCGCGGCTCAACGCGTCCTTCGACCGCGTCGGCCGCGCCATCACCGCCGAGAACAAGTGGCACGCGCAGCGCCATGGCATCGCCGCCACCTTCGTCGATCCGTTCAGCCGGGCCCCGACCGACATCAGGGGCTGGCTCGCCTCCGTCCGTGATCTCGTGGCTGCCGACGCCGCGGCGCTCGGCTGCACCGACACGCTGGCGCATCTCGACACGATCGTGGCGCAGGGAACCAGCGCGGACCGTCAGGTCGCCGTCTATCGCGCCGCCCGCGACGCCGGCCGGCAAAGGTTAACGGCGGTGAAGGACGTGATCGACTGGGCCGCCGCGGCGACCCGGGGCGCGCCGGACTGACGGTGTCTGCGGGCTTCCCCTCGCCCGCCCACCCACCTATAAGGACCGGACGTTTTCACCCTGCGCCACCGCATTTGGGGCCGCCGGATCGTCAATGGCCACCACCATCCACGTCCTCAACGGGCCGAACCTGAACCTGCTCGGCATGCGCGAGCCGGAGAAGTACGGCAGCGCGACGCTGGCCGACGTCGAGGCGCTGTGTCGGGCGACCGCCAAGCGGTTCGGCCAGGAGGTCGTGTTCCGCCAGAGCAATATCGAAGGCGAGATCGTCACGTTCATTCATGAGGCGAAGGCCAAGGGCGCCGCCGGGATCGTCATCAATCCGGCCGGCTACACCCATACCTCGATCGCCATTCTCGACGCCCTGCTCGCCGTCGACTTGCCGGCGATCGAGTGCCACATCACCAACGTCCACCAGCGCGAGACCTTCCGGCACCACTCCTATGTGTCGAAGGCGGCGAAGGCCGTGCTCGCCGGCTTCGGCGTCAACGGCTATGCGCTGGCCATCATCGGTCTCGCCGGTCTGATCGGCGCCAAGGAAGTGAATTAGACGCGCATGGCAAAGACGCCGAAGACACTGATCGACCGCGAGCTGATCCAGGAATTGTCCAAGCTCCTGGAAGAGACCGGCCTGACCGAGATCGAGATCGAGCAGGACGGCAGCCGCATCCGCGTCGCGCGCGGCGCGATCGCTGCACCGGCGCCGACCGTCGTGGTGCCGGCAAAGACGTTCGCGACGACGCCGCAGCCGGTCGGCGAGAGCGCGTCCGCGCCGATCGATCCGGCGAAGCATCCCGGCGTCGTCGTCTCGCCGATGGTCGGCACCGCCTACGGCGCGCCCGAGCCCGGCGCCAAGCCGTTCATCGAGATCGGCGCCAAGGTGAAGGCCGGCGACACCCTCCTCATCGTCGAGGCGATGAAGACGATGAACCAGATCCCGGCTCCGCGCGGCGGCACCGTCATCCAGATCCTGTTCGAGGACGGCCAGCCGGTCGAGTTCGGCGAGCCGCTCGTGATCATCGAATAATGTTCGACAAGATCCTCATCGCCAATCGCGGCGAGATCGCCCTGCGCGTGCTGCGCGCCTGCAAGGAGCTCGGCATCCCGACCGTCGCGGTGCATTCGACCGCCGACGCCGACGCGATGCACGTGCGCTTTGCGGACGAAAGCGTATGTATCGGTCCGCCGGCGGCGAAAGACAGCTACCTCAACGTGCCGGCGATCCTCGCCGCCTGCGAGATCACCGGCGCCGACGCGGTCCATCCCGGCTACGGCTTCCTGTCGGAGAATGCGCGCTTCGCTGAGATACTGTCCGATCACGGCGTCGGCTTCATCGGCCCCAAGGCCGAACACATCCGCATCATGGGCGACAAGATCGAAGCCAAGCGCACGGCGAAGCGCCTCGGCATCCCGGTCGTGCCCGGCTCCGATGGCGGCGTCACGTCGGATGTCGAGGCGGCCCGCGTGGCGAAAGACATCGGCTTTCCCGTCCTGATCAAGGCGGCGGCGGGCGGCGGCGGCCGCGGCATGAAGGTCGCCCGCAGCGAAGCCGACCTCTCGACCGCGCTGTCCACGGCGCGCAGCGAGGCCAAGGCCGCGTTCGGTGATGATGCCGTCTACATCGAGAAATATCTGGAGAAGCCGCGCCATATCGAGATCCAGGTGCTCGGCGACGGCCGCGGCAAGGCGATCCATCTCGGCGAGCGCGACTGCTCGCTGCAGCGCCGTCACCAGAAGGTGCTCGAGGAGAGCCCCTCTCCCGCGCTCAACACCCAGCAGCGCGACAAGATCGGCGA
>JBQCFB010000435.1:0-2971 GCA_051959715.1 Pseudolabrys sp. | reverse complement strand
AATTTGCGGATCGAGACCAGCGGTCCGTCGACGCCGATGGGGCGCACCGCGACGTTGACGCGCGAGCCGTCCTGGAGGCGTGCGTCGCACAGCGGATGGCTCTCGTCGACGCGGCGGCCGACCGCCGACACGATCTTGTTGATGATGCGCAGGAGGTGCTGTTCGTCCTTGAAGCGCACGGCGAGCGGCTCGAGCACGCCGCCGCGCTCGACATAGACGCATTCATGGCCGTTGATCAGGATATCGGCGATGCTCGGGTCCTTTAGCAGCGGCTCCAGCGGCCCGAGACCGGTCATCTCGTCGAGGATTTCGGAGACGAATTCCTGGAGCTCCTGCGCATTGAGCGCGAGCCGCTCGACCAGCACGTATTGCGACACGAGCTGGGTGACGTGCGCGCGGATCTGTTCCTCCGGCAGCTTCTCCAGCGCCGAGAGGTTGATCTCCTCGATCAGCCGCTTGTGCAGGCGCACCTTGGCGTCGAGCAGCTTGTCGGACAAAAGCGGACTGGGCGCGGCCTGCGGCGCCGGCGCTGCCGCCGGAGCGGGCGGCACGGCCGCAGCCGTGTCCGTGGGCGCGGGCTCGCTCGGCGCCTCGGGGAACACCGTCCAGGCGACGCCTTCCATCGCCGTCGGCGGGGTATCCTCGATCGCCGCCATGTCGGGCGTGACGACGCGTCGGGCTGTGAAGCGACCGGCCATTATCTTCTCTATCGTGCTGCTGCGAGCTTGAGCTTCTTCAGAAGCGGCAGCGCTTTCGCCTCTGTCTTCGCGGCGTCCTGCGCCAGCACCAGCCGCTTGAGCTGCGTGGTGATCTTGTTGCCCGGCTTGACGTCGTCGAGCGGCACGCCGCGGTCGATCGCCTCGCGCACGAGCTGATAGTCGTTGGGAATGACGCTGCAGAACGCATCGCCGAGCGACTGCTGCACGTCCTTGAGCGCCAGGCCTGACGAGAACATGCGCTGGTGGAAGCGGTTGATGACGACCTGCGGCTTCGGGCCGTCGCCGAGCCGCTCGCGGATCGCGGTCACCAGCTGCTTGGCATGGCGCAGGCCCGGGACGGTGGCCTCGCTGACGATGAACAGCTTGTTGGAGCCGAGCAGCACGCTGTCGGTCCACGAGAACCAGGTGCGCGGCATGTCGAAGACGACGTAGTCGAAGTTCGTCGAGACGAGATCGAGCAGGCGCGTGACCATGTCGGGATCGAACGAACGCATCTCCGCCGGCCGGTTCGGCGCCGCGACCACGGCAAGGCCCGAGGCGTGATAGGAGAGCATTATCTCGAGGAGCTGACGGTCGAGGCGGTCCGGGCGCGGCTCGATCTCCGCAAGATTGAGCCTCGGCTCGAGATCGAGATAGTCCGCGACCGCGCCGTGCTGGAAATCGAGATCGACCAGGCAGGTCGAGGGCTTCGTCCGCTGGCCGCCGCTGTTGAGCAGCAGCATCGCCGTCTGCACCGCGATGGTGGTGACGCCGGCGCCGCCGACGGCCGGGAGGAACGTGTAGATCTGCGCGTCGGTGCCGGATCCGGCCGCGGCGGCGGGATTGTGCGCCGCCTGCGCGCAGGCGCGGACGATGTCGAGCGGCTGCACCGGCTTCACCAGGAAGTCGGCGACGCGCATCTGCACGAGCGTGCGCGCCGCATTCGCGTCGAAGGTTTGCGCCACCGCGATGACGGGCGTTCGCGCGCCGGCGCGCGCCATCAGCCGCGCCAGCGCCGCCATCTCTGCCGGCATGCTTGTGTCGAAGTCGACCACCACGACGGTCATGCCGTCGAGTTCGACAGTGTCGGCGTGCTCGGACAAGACGCCCGAGACGAGCGTCAGATCGATCGCGTTCGAGGCGCCGAAGGTCGCGCGCATGGACGCCGCGAAAGCGGGGTCCGCCGTGACCACCAGAACCTGCGTGCTGCTCCCGCTTGCCATCGGCTGCCTTACTTGACGCCCGCGGCCGGCTGGTTGATCGACGGCCCGAGCGGCGTGTTGTTGTTCGCCGGGTTGCTCGGCTGGTAGGCAGCGGAGGTGCCGGTGCCGACCGGCGGGATGACGCGTCCGGTGCGATAGCGCTCGACCGCGCTCTGCATCACGGTGCCGTTGTAGGCGATGTTGCGGTCGGCCGAATGCGCCGGCCACGGGTCGACCATCTCCACGACCTTGTTCGTGTCGGAGGCATTGCCGCCATAGGGCGAGATGACGTCGCGCCGGGCGACGTATTCGGAGCAGCCGGCGAGCGCGACGAGCGCGAGCGTCAGCGCGATCCCGCGCGCGAGATCAGTGCAGCGCATCGAGGCCTCCTCGCGGCATGTCGAGCATGTGTCCGGTGAACGGCTGGCTGGCGGCGGCGGCGATACGCTGCTCGGCCGCGTTCGGCGAGCCGGGCCCCGCCACGGGCACCTCGGACTTGCCCAGCAGGAAGAAGTCGGTGTCGTTCGGCGGCACCGTGTCGTCGGCCGGCGTGCGCATGCCGTCGCCGGGCCGCGCCGGGCGCACCAGACGCGGCGTCACGATGATCGCGAGGTCGGTCTGGTTCTTCTGATAGTTCTTCGACGAGAACAGGGTGCCGAGCACCGGCACGCTGCCGACCCACGGCAATTGCTCGATCTGGTTCTTGTTGTCGGTCTGCAAGAGACCGCCGATCATGAAGCTCTGGCCGTCGCGCAGTTCGACCGTGGTCGAGGCGCGCCGCACGATCAGCGCCGGCACCGAGATGCCGCCCGGCACCGAGACCGTGTGCGTGGTGTCGATCTGGCTCACCTCGGGCTCGATCTTGAGGTTGATCAGGCCCTGGCTGAGCACGGTCGGCGTGAACGCCAGCCCGACGCCGTACTTCTTGTAGTCGACGGTGACCTGGCCGAGCGAGCCGGAGACCGGGATCGGGTATTCGCCGCCGGCGAGGAAGCTCGCCGTGTCGCCCGACAGCGCCACGAGGTTCGGTTCGGCAAGGCTGCGCGCGATGCCCTTCTGCTCGAGCGCGTT
>JBQCFB010000434.1:0-2948 GCA_051959715.1 Pseudolabrys sp. | reverse complement strand
GCGGCGGTCCGCGACGACCTGCGTGGCGAGCCGGTCTATCTCGTCCTGGCGATGACGGCGGACAAGATCATCCGCATGAAGCCGCAGAACCTCGTCACCGGCCTGCCGGTCCGGCACCTCGAGGCGGTCACATGAGCGTCGCGCCGCCGCTTGCCCGCATCGCCGTCGGCGTCGTTGTCGAACGCCGCAAGGGCGCGTCGCCCTGGGTCGATTACCTCTGGGCGCCGGTGGCGGTGCTGGCCGGCGTACCCGACACGCCGCCATGGACGACGCTGAGCGAGGAGCCCGATCGCGTTTCCTTCTACGCGGGCGCCGCCGAAATCGAACTGCATCGCACCGAGACCGAATATTACGGCAGCAATCTCCTCGCCGATGCGCCGTCGCTCTGGGTGGTGCTGCGCGCGACCGAGGGCGAGCCGCCTTATCGCGTGTTCAAGGTCACCGCCGATCCGGCAGAGGGCGAAGGCTTCACCGAGGCCGGCAACGACATCGTCGAGACGGTCGCCATGCCGCCGGCAATTCAGCAGCAGGTTGCCGCCTTCGTCGCCGAGCATCATGTCGACCGTACCTTCATCAAGCGCGTGCGCGACCGCGCCGATCCCGAAGCGATGAGCCGCGGCGGAGATGGCGAATGAGCGAGCCGGAGAACTTCCTGTCGCGCTGGTCGCGCAAGAAGCGCGAGGCGGACGCCGCGCCGGAGCCCGAACATCCGGTCGCCACCAGTGCACCGGCGGCAACGTCGTCGCCGACGCCCGTGCCGCCTGCGGAGGAGCCGGCCTTCGATCTTACCAAGCTGCCTTCTCTCGACGAGATCGTCGCCGAGACGGACGTGTCGATGTTCATGAAGCCTGGCGTGCCCGCCGCGCTCAGGCATGCGGCGCTTCGCCGCGCCTGGGCCAGCGATCCTGCGATCCGCGACTTCCGCGGCCTGCAGGAGAACGACTGGGACTTCACCGCGCCCGACAGCATTCCCGGCTTCGGTTCGTTCAAGTCGCAGGAGGAGATCGAGGCGCTCGCGCGCCGCCTGTTCGGCGCGGGCGGCCGCGAGGAAGACGCGGATATGCAATCGGCTCCGCAGGTTAGCGATGGCGGCACGACCGCGCTTCCGTCCGCGGAGCACGACGGAACACTTGATAAAGATCATGAGGCACCCGCTACCGCCAGCGACAACGAAGCGGCGACGGCGGAGCGGCAGGATGATGATATTGCGGCGCAGCGTGTAACCGCACGCCGGCACGGCGGCGCGCTTCCGGAATAAAGTTCACGAACAATCGATCCGCTCATAGGCAAAGGCTATTGCCGGCCAAAGAGCGCGTGATTACGCTCATTTAGAACAGTTCAAGAGAATCGACGGTGATGCGGGATCCCGGACTCGCACAGGCAATTCGCGCCATCGGTGGCGTCGGTGAGCTTGCGCGTCAAATCGGTATTTCCCAACCGTCGGTATCGAACTGGGCCCGCGTCCCCGCCGAGCGCGTGCTCGCGGTCGAGGCGCTGACCGGCGTCTCCCGCAACACTCTGCGTCCCGACCTCTATCGCGAAACCATCATGAGTCCCGAGATCGACGAGGTCGATGCGGCGCGTGCGCAGGAATATGCCCTGCTCGCGAGCCTTCTGTTGCGCGCGCCCGATATGAGGCTCCTGTCGCGCCTGAGCGAATTGCGCGGCGACGCGAGTCCTCTCGGCCTGGCGCATGTCGCCTTGGCCGATGCGGCCGCGCGCATGCGCGTCGAGGACGTCGAGCGCGAGTTCTTCGCGCTGTTCATCGGCATTGGCCGCGGCGAAGTCATGCCCTACGGCTCGTACTACCTCACCGGCTTCCTGCACGAGCGGCCGCTGGCGCGTCTGCGCGAAGACCTCGCGACGATCGGCGTCACGCGCGCCGACGATGTCGCCGAGCCCGAAGATCACGCCGGCATTTTGTGCGAGATCATGGCCGGGCTCTGTTCCGGCGCGCTGCCGGCGCCCGAGGGCTCCGACCGCATCATCTTCGAGAAGCACATGGCGCCGTGGATCGGACGTTTCTTCGCCGACATCGAGCGCGCCGAGGCGGCGAATTTCTATCGCAGCGTCGGACTGCTCGGGCGCACGCTGATCGCGCTCGAGACGGAAGCATTCGCAATGCCGTCGTGATCCCACCGGAACACGGCGCGACAGATCCGATTTGAGAGACGAGGAGGACCGGCGATGAAGCAGGACGACAAGGGTAAATTCGGCCGCCGCGATTTCCTGCGCGCCGTGGGCGCCGGCGCGGGTCTGGCCGTGACCGCGGCCGCTCCGCTCGCCACCGAGGCGCAAGCCGCCGAGAGCCCGTCGGAGGAGCGCAAGGCCCGTTACAAGGCCGACTCCGAGGACGTGAAGAACTTCTACCGCGTCAACAGCTACCCGAAGAAATAAGGGGAGGCGCCCGTGCTCATCCGCAAATCAGAACGCACCGCGCGGCAGGGCAGGCTGACGGCCGCTCTGTCCAGCGCGCCGGCCGGCGTCGATCGCCGCGCCTTCCTGCGCCGCTCCGGGCTTGCCGCCGGCGCGCTCGCCGCGGTCGGCACGCTGCCGCTCACCACCGTGCGCAAGGCGGACGCCGCCGAAGCCGGCCCGCTCACCAAGGGCGCGACCATCCGCAAGAGCATCTGCACGCATTGCGCGGTCGGCTGCACCGTCACCGCGGAAGTTGCGAACGGCGTCTGGGTCGGCCAGGAGCCGAGCTGGGACTCGCCGATCAATCGCGGCTCGCATTGCGCCAAGGGCGCGTCGGTGCGCGAGCTCGTGTCTGGCGAGCGGCGGCTGAAATATCCGATGAAGCTCGAGAACGGCAAATGGTCGCGCATCAAGTGGGACCAGGCCATCAACGAGATCGGCGACAAGCTGATGTCGATCCGCCAGAAGTCCGGCGGCGACTCCATCTACTGGCTCGGCTCGGCCAAGATGACCAACGAGGGCTCCTACCT
>JBQCFB010000433.1:0-2771 GCA_051959715.1 Pseudolabrys sp. | reverse complement strand
GATGCGCAGGTCGCGAGCTATGCGCCGGCCGAACAGACGGCCGCCGCGCGCGCCTGGAACGGCATCCGCCCGAACTGAGTTCTCCCATCTCTTTTTGATCCTCCGACAACTTGCCCGGCCTCGTGCCGGGCAATTTTTTTGTCTGGGATTTGCTGTATGGTGTCGCCGCTTTCAGTGCAGCGGAGACAGACGATCATGCGTATTGCGGCGATGGCGGCGGGCGGCGTGGGCGGCTATTACGGCGCCAGGCTGGCGGCGGCGGGCCACGACGTGTTCTTCATCGCGCGCGGCGTGCACAAGGACGCGATCGAGAAGAACGGCCTCACGGTCGAGAGCGTCAACGGCGACGTTCACATTGCGAAAGCCAACGTCACCGACGACCCGAAGAAGGTCGGGCCGGTCGACGTCGTCCTGTTCGCGGTCAAGCTGTGGGACACCGAGAGCGCCGCGGAGCTGTGCAAGCCGCTGCTCGGGCCGAATACGCGCGTCATCACCATGCAGAACGGTGTCGACAGCTACGAGCGCATCGCGCCGATCGTCGGCGCGGAGCGCGCGGTCCCCGCCGTCACCTACGTCGTCACGGTCATCGACCGCCCCGGCGTCATCAAGCAGGACTCGAAATTCCAGTCGATCATCTGCGGCGCGCACGACAATCGCGACGATGCGCCGCTGAAGGCCTTCGTCGAGGCGGCCAAAGCGGCGAAGATCGACATCACCCTGTCCGACGACATCCAGCGCGACCGCTGGCACAAATTCATCGTCCTGTCGGCGACCTCGGGCGCGACCGCCGTGACGCGCTTCCCGATGGGGCCGATCCTCAAGGATCCGGACACGCGCGCGCTGTTCTACAACGTCATGCGCGAGACGCTGAAGGTCGGGCAGGCCAAGGGCGTCAAGCTTTCGGACAGCTACGCCGATGAGCGACTCGCCTTTGCCGACGGCCATGTGCCGGCCTCGATGAAGGCGTCGATGGCCAACGACCTCGACCGCGGCAATCGCATCGAGCTCGACTGGCTGGCCGGCACGGTATCGCGCCTGGGCAAGGAGACCGGTGTGCCGACGCCGGTCAACGACACGATCTATGCGGCGCTGAAGCTGCACCGCATGGGCAAGCGGTGATGCGCGCGGCGCGCGCGCTCGCCCTCGCCGTCACGCTGGCGGCCTTCGCGACGATGCCTGCGCGCGCCGACACCTATCCATCGTCGAAGATCACGCTGATCGTCGCTTTCGCGCCGGGCGGCGTCGCCGACACGCTGGCGCGGCTGATCGGCCAGGGCCTGTCCGACCGGCTGCATGAACCCGTCGTGGTCGAGAACCGCGGCGGCGCCGGCGGCAATATCGCGGCCGGCATCGTCGCGCGCGCGCAGGCCGACGGCTACACGCTGCTCGTCACCACCACCGCGCTCGCAATCAATGCGACGCTGCACGAGCAGAACCCGTTCAAGCCCGAGGATTTCGTCACGGTCGCCATCGCCGCCTCGAGCCCCGAGGCGCTGGTGACGAGCCCGGACAATCCGGCGAAGGACCTCGCGGATCTCGTCCGGATGGCGAAGGAAAGGCCCGTCACCTTCGGCTCGGCCGGCGTCGGCTCCGGTTCGCATGTCGAGGCCGAGTACTTCCTGAAGGAACTCGCGCACGTCAACGCGACGCACGTTCCGTTCCAGGGCGGCGCACCGGCGATCAACGCCACGCTCGGCAGGCAGATCGACCTGCTCGCCACCACGCTCGGCGGCGCCGCCGCGGCGCAGATCAAGGCCGGCAAGCTGAAAGGGCTCGGCATCGCCGCGGACAAACGCGCCGCCGTCGTGCCGGACGTGCCGACCTATGCCGAGCAGGGCTTTGCCGGATTCACGGCCGCGTCCTGGGTCGGCGTGTTCGCCCCGGCCAGAACCGACCCGAAGGTAGTCGCGACGTTGAACGCGGCGATCCTCGACGTCCTCAAGAGCGACGCCGTGCAGCAGCGTCTCACCGGCATCGGCTTCGATCCGCTGGCGCTGCCGCAGCCGCAGGCACAGGCCATGTTCGCCGCCGAGATCGGCAAATGGGGCGGCATGGTGAGGACGCTCGGCCTGTCGGTGAAATAGCGGCAGGCGGTTCCCTCGCGAGGCGGCGACCTCTAGATTCGGCCGAGGGACGAATCACGCGGGGGATTCGCCATGCGACGCATTGCCGACGACCTGATCTACTACGCGACGGCGCCGATCCGCCTGTTCGGCCGCTCGCGCGCGTTCCGCATCGCGATTGCCGTCGTCATCGTCGCTGGCGGCTTCTTCGCCGCGACTCTGTGGGCGCTCGACCGCTTCCTGCCCGCGGACAATGGCGCGCGCCAGGCGCTCGCCAAGCTGCCGAAGCCGCCGCCGCTGCCGCCGGTCACGCGCACCTCCTACGTGATCGCGCCGGTCGCAGTGTCGCTCGTCGCCATCCGCGCGAGCCTCGACGGGGCCGCGCCGCGCGAATTCTCCGGCAAGAACAACAATCCCGTCAGCAAGCTCCTGTCGAAGGCCGACATCGGCCTGACGCTCTCGCGCGGCACAATGACCGTCGTCGGCACGCCGAACGAGCTCACGGTCAACACGCCCTTGACCGGCACGCTCCAGATCACCGGACAGCTCGCGACGCAGGCCGGCAACCTCACGAACTCGCTCGCCGGGCTGATCGATTCCGGCATCGGCAAGCAGCTCGGCAATCTGACCGGCCAGGTCCTGAACCAGAACGCGCAAGTGCGCGGCGAGGTCGTCGTCAAGTCGAAGCCGGCGCTGAAAGCGAACTGG
>JBQCFB010000432.1:0-5263 GCA_051959715.1 Pseudolabrys sp. | reverse complement strand
ATCGGCTGGTAGGCGGCGTAGGATTGCGCACCCCAGATCAGGCGCAGCACGTCCTCGAGGATCAGGAACACTGCGTAGGTGACGAGCACGACCACGACCTCGTCGCGGCCGTAGACGAGCCGCAGCAGGCCGCGCTCGAGGATGATGCCCATGACGACGCCGATCGCCATCGCGAGCGTCACCATCAGCAGGAAGCCGAGCGCCGCGTTGAGATCGGAATTGGCGTAGAGCCCGACGGCGGTCGCCGCGCCATAGGCGCCGAACGCATAGAACGAACCGTGCGCGACGTTGAGGATCTTCATCACGCCGAAGATCAGCGTCAGCCCGATGGCGACAATGAACAGATAGGCGGCGTAGACGAGGCCGTCGGTGACGATGGCGAATGCGGTCAGCACGTCAGCGTGCCCTTGCTGTATGGAGTATTGCCGTCTTCTCCGACGTCATGCCTGGCCATAGCCCGTCGAAGCCAAGCGTGAACGCCCTTATGTGCCGGGCATCCACGTCTTACTTTTCCTAAAGAAAGACGTGCATGGCCGGGACAAGCCCGGCCATGACGCGTTTGGTTTCTCCCGCCTCTCTGGCACAGGGAGAAGCGGCTAGTTGCACTTCGCGCCCTTCATGCCGTCGGCGATCCACTTGTCGGCCTCGACGCCGTCCGGCGGGTTCACGCATTCGGCCGGATAGCGGACCACGTCGACGAGCTCGGGCTCCTTCTTCTGCTTGTTGAAGCGGTAGGTGCCGTAGGCGGTCTCGGTGATCCCCTGATGGCCTCCGCCGAGCGCGAGCTTGACGTGGCCGGCCGGCCCGTCGAACTCGATGCCCTTGAACGCGGCGGCGATCTCGTCGGTCGTCGGCTTCTTGCCTTCCTTCTGCGCCTTCTCATAGGCGAGCTTGAGACCGAGCAGCGACTGCGCCATCTGGTACGCCGGATAGGTCGGCGGGATGTTGTAGCGGTCGGTGTAGATCTTCTCGAACCATTTGCGGATTTCGGTGTCGCGCGCCAGCATGCCGTTGGAGCCGCGGCCGCCGATGATGGTGCCGTCCGGCATCTTGTCCTTCAGCCGGAACAGCGCGGCCTCACCGGTGGTCAGGATCATCGTCATGCGCTTGTCGAGACCGCGCGCCTGCTCCTGATAGATGAAGGCTTCGAGATCGCCGTCGTAGAAGCTCGAGTGCAGCACCTGCGACTTGGAGGTGAGCAGCGTCGAGATTTCGGCGCCGTATTCGCCGGAGAACAGCTTCGGGAACAGGATCTTGTCGGCCGCGGCCTTCGGCGCCAGCACCTTCATCGCGCCGATGAAGTCGCGCCAGGAGTCCTGGCCCCAGGCGTAGTTCTGGTTGATGCCGGAGAAGCTGGTGATGTTCTTCTTCTTCGCGAGCACGTAGCGCGCCGCGGCGACGTTATCCATGGTCGCGTGCGGGCTGACGCGGAACACGTAGTTACGCGCCTTCTCCTCGAAGATGCGCGGCGTGCCGCAGTCGTAGAGCACGGTGAGCGCCTTCAGCTCCTCGGCGACCGGCGTGACCGCGAGGCACGAGCCCGACGAGACGTAGCCGACGATGGCGTCGACCTGGTCGCGCTGCACGAGGTTGCGGAATTCGGTGACGACGTTGGCGGCCGAGCCGGCCTCGTCGACGACCTTGGCCTCGACCTTCGCACCGCCGAACCCGACCTTGTTGAAGGGCGCAGGACCCTTGCCGGCGTTGAGCGCCTCAATGACGATCTCGGCGCCGTTGCGGCCCGGAATGCCGACCGGCGCAGCAGCAGGTCCGGTCAAACACGAGACGATGCCGAGCTTGACGGCCGCCGCCGGTGCGGCGGGTTGCTGCGCGTGCGCCGGCACGATCGCGACCGAAGCAGCGAGCGCGGCAACGAGAGATACAATTCGAGCGTGGGTCTTCATCGATTTTCCTCCCCATGACGAGCCCTGTTGCCGGGCTTTTTTGTTCTAGGTCCGCGCCAGCAAACCAGATTTAGAAGGAACTTCCAACCCTTTTCGCGGTGGTGGTCGGCCGTTTCACATTGCCGCAGCGAAAGCTTCAGATGCTGTCGTCGACGCTGTAGGCGCGCACTTCGCGGAACGCGAGCAAAGGCACCGCCTGCCCGAGCACGTAGGTCTTGAAGTGCTCGGTCTCGCGATGCGTGTTGAAGGCCGCTTCCGACTCGTAGATTTCATAGAGCAGGATGTCGTTCGGATCGTCCTTGGCTCGATGCGCGGCGAAGGAGACGTTGCCGGGCTCGGCGCGAATTTTCGGCGCGAGCGCGCGCAGGATCGCGCCGATCTTTTCTTCTTCGCCCGCGCGCGGGCGCCAGCGGGCGACGATGATGTGACTCATGGCGCGGACGCCTGCTCGGACGCGCCGAGCGCAGCCGACAATTCGGCGGCCGCGGCGGCGAGCGCCTTGGCGCGGCTCTGCAGGGCCTGGAACGACAGCCGCCACACCGGACCGGAAATGCCGATGGCGCCGACGACCTGGCCGCTGAAGTCACGCACCGGCATGGCGGCGCAGCGCACCTCCTCGTCGAACTCGCCGTCGTCGAAGCCGATGCCCGACGACCGCACGTCCTCGATCTCCTGCACGAAGCGCTGCCGATCGACGATGGTGCGCGACGTCAACGGCTTCAATTCGACTCGGTCGAGATAGCGGTCGAACTGCTCCGGGCGCAGCGCGGCGAGGATGACCTTGCCGAGCGCCGTGCAGTAAGCGGGACGAACGACGCCGACACGGTCGGTGAGCTGGAATTTGCTCGGACCGGGCGTCCGCGCCATGACCACGACGTCGTCGCTCATGCGTACGGCGAAATGGCTGCTCTCGCCGGTGGTGAGCGAGAGATGCTCGAGCACCGGGGTCGCCATGCTCACCATCTCCATCTCGTCCAGCGCGCTCGCGGCCAGCGCGAACAGCGGCCGGCCGATGCGATAGCGCTTGTCCTTGAGCTGGCGGATGTAGCCGAGCGACACCATCGTCTTGACGAGGTGGAAGGTGGTGGAGTTGTGCAGGCCGACGCGCTTGCTCAGGTCGGCGAGGCCGATGCCCTCACGGTTGCGCGCGACTTCCTCAAGAATGGCGAAGGCGCGGCCGATCGACTGCACGCCGCCGCCGGACGCCTTGTCCTCGCTGTCGCCGTCGACCGCGAGCACGGGCCCGGCCTCCGGCAGCGCACGCCGTGGGCGCTCCTCGAGGACGCGGGTGGCGGCTTTGGCAGGCGCTTTCAATGGACGATCCTCAATGACTGCTGCCCTTCATTTAGCACACTCCGGCGCGGCGCACAGATCCTAGGCCGGTTCCTCGTCGGTCACGGGCGAGGTCACGACGATGAAGATCAGGTCCTCGACTCCGGTGTTGTTGATCGAATGCTCGACGCCGGGCGGCAGATAGATGACGTCGTGGCGGCGCACGACGCGCGTCTCGTCGCCGATCTCCATCAGCCCCTCGCCTTCGAGCACGTGATAGACCTGCTCCTGCACCTTGTGACTGTGCCGCTTCACGTAAGCCATAGGCTGGTACATGGAGATGCGGTAGTCGAGGTGCTTCGTCTTCAGCGTGTCGGGCGCGGCGAGCGGCTTCGACAGCGCGCCGCCGAAATGATCGGGATATTGCCGCCACGGCGTCTCGGCGACGTTCTTCACCGAAGCCTTGCGTTCGTCTTTCGCCATCTGATGCCTCACTTCGCCGGCGTCATGTCGGGCAGGAAACGCTGACCGAACACCGGCTCCTTGTACGGCGTCGGCGGCAATTCCCACGCGCCGGTCGACGGCGGCCGCACCTCGGCGTCCACGTGCACGTCGAGCACGTAGGGCTTGTTGGCCTTGACCGCATGCTCGAGCGCGGCCTTGAGGTCCTGCGACTTGGTCACCGTGATCGCATCGACGCCGCACGACTTCGCCAACGCCGCGAAATCCGGATTGTACGGTTTCTTGTTCTCACCCTGGTGGAACATGGTGCCGTGCTCGCGGCCGCCGAACATGCCGAGCTGGATGTCGCGGATCGAGACCCAGCCGAAATTGTTCCAGATCACCCAGACGACGGGGATGTTGTATTCGACCGCGGTGCAGAGCACGTGCGGCACCATTGTGAAGCATCCGTCGCCGGCGATTGCCACCACCGGTCTGTCCGGCGCCGCGAGCTTGGCGCCGAGCGCGCCGGCCGCACCGAAGCCCATGCCGGAGAAGCCCCACGAATTGAGCATGGTCTGCGGGCGCCGCGCGTTCCAGAACTGCATGTACCAATTGTGATTGACGCCGACGTCGCAGGCGAGGATCGCGTCGTCCGGCATCACCGCCTGGCAGTCGGCGACGACGCGCTCGGGCCGGATCGGCGACGCGTGCACATCGAAGTTCGGCCGCGTGAAGTCATCCCACTGCTTCTTCCAGCCAGCGATCGCGGACAGCCACGACTTCGTATCCGGACCTTTGCCGCCGCGGCGCTCGCTCTCGGCCAGAAGCTGGCGCAGGAAGGTGCGCGCGTCGGCGAGGATGCCGATATCCGGCGGATAGTTGCGGCCGAGTTCGGCCGGATCGAGATCGACGTGGATGAGCTTGCTGGCCGGGAAATTCCACGAATAGCCCGGCATCCATGACGAGGCGGAACGGTCGTCGAAGCGCGCGCCGATGGCGATGACGACGTCGGCGCGGCGGCCCGCTTCGTTTGCCGGATAGGCGCCGTTGCGGCCGATGAAGCCGATCGACAGCGGATCCGTCATGTCGAAGCAGCCCATGCCGTTCGGCGACGAAATGACCGGGATCTTGTGCTTGCGCGCGAAGTCGGTGAGTTCGCGGCTCGCCTCCGACAGCGTCACGCCGTGACCGATGAAGATGACCGGGCGCGTCGCCCGGGCGATCATGTCGAAGGCCTGCGCGATCTCGTCGGGCGAGGCGCCGGAGCGCTGCGCGTTGAGCGGCGGCGCGGGCAGCGGCATCTCGACGTCGTCTTCTTCCTGGAAGACGTTGAAGGGCACGTCGATGTTCACCGGGCCGGGCCGGCCGGACAGCATCGTGGTCGTCGCCTGACGCAGCGCCAGCGGCAGCATGTCGACGCGCGTCGGCTGGAAGCTGCGCTTCACCACCGGGCGGACGATGTTGACGAAGTCGGCCTGGAAGTGCCGGTTGATCTCCTGGAACGGGCTGCGGTTGAACTGCGAAGTCGGCACGTTGGCGGTGATCGCCAGCATGGCCGAGGAATCCGTCAGCGCGCAGGCGAGCGGCATGATGATGTTGCAGGAGCCCGGCCCGCAGGACGTGAGCGTCGCCACCGGCTTGTG
>JBQCFB010000431.1:0-4414 GCA_051959715.1 Pseudolabrys sp. | reverse complement strand
CGTCCCGCGCACGGTGTTTAATCGGTCTGCTCCGCGCCGCCCCCGGTGGACTTACCTTTCAGGCCTCTCCGCTTTCGGCAGCGAAGGCCTACCCACCGCTCTCGGACCAGGTCATCGACGTCCCCCTGTGACCGGGGTGCGCCAATGCCATCACGGGTCCCCGTGACGTGCGGCGTGCACGCCGGGACGACGCGGCTTGAACCGCCGGGAGGGAAAAGAGTTGCCGCATCTCCGACGCTTCCCCCCGGCCACCGCATCCCGCCCCGCGTCTGGAGACGCTTGATCAGACGCCCCTCGGTAACGGGGCGGGACATGAGACTATATGCATATTGATCGGCATGCAGTCAAATAATCCTAGATCACGAATTATTACATGTTCGATCGACGGTGATGGAACGCTTCGCCGCGGGAACTGCCGAGCCGGGTACCGGGTTGTTCCGTCAATTCGTGGAGGACGGCCCATGCGAACCATTTTCCTTTCCGGCGCGGCCGCGCTGGCGCTGCTGAGCGCGCCGGCCCTTTCGCCTGCTTTCGCGCAGGACAATGTGCGCAGCGACAAGACCGTGCAGCCGCACGAGCTCGAGGCGCCCAAACGCGCGCCGCTGAAGGTGAGCGACGCGCAGCAGGCGGCGATCCGCGACGGGCTGGTCGCCGAGCACACGCAGCAGAAGACGCCGGACGGCTTCAAGCCGCAGGTCGGGCAGGCGCTGCCGAAGACGATGAAGGTCGACGTCATGCCGCAGGACCTGACGCGGCGCGAGCCCTCGCTCAAGCAATACGGCTACGCCAAGACGGCGAGCGATATTCTCGTGCTCGACCCGATGAGCAAGAAGATCATCGCCGTGGTGCCGCGCAAATTCCCGGCCGACGCCAAGGCGGCGGAATCGCCGGTCGACTGGGCGAAGACCAAGGGCCGCGAGCTCACCGGCCAGCAGCCGGAGCAGCCCAATGCCGAGGCGCAGCCGCTCCAGCCGGCGGGCGACAGCGGCGACGTGAAGAACGGCAACGAGAGCAACGCGAAGGAGAAGTGAGGGCGCGGCCGCTTGCGCCTTGCGCGCATCCGCGGGATCGGTTTCGCTTGGCCCGCGCCGCGGCAGGGATCGCGGCCATGGGGGTCTTCATGCGACACCGACGCGCCTTCGTGCTGCTTGCGGCCCTCGCACTGTTCGGCGCGCAGCCGCGCACGAGCCTCGCCCAGACGCCGCCGCCGGACGCGGTCAAGGAACTGGCGCCGACCGGCACGCTTCGCGCCGCGATCAATTTCGGCAACGGCGTGCTGGCGCAGAAGGGGCCGAAGGACGCGCCGCGCGGCATCTCGGCCGATCTCGCCGCGGAGCTGGCGAAGCGGCTCGGCGTGCCGCTGGAGTTCGTGACCTTCCAGGCCGCCGGCAAGGTGTTCGAGGCGCTGGCCGCGAACAAGGTCGATGTCGGCTTCATCGCCATCGAGCCGGCGCGCGCCGCCGAAGTCGCGTTCACCGCGCCCTACGTCATCATCGAAGGCACCTATCTCGTGCGCAGCGACTCGGCGCTCAAGGACGTCGGCGACGTCGACAGGCCCGGCATCCGCATCGGCGTCGGGCTTGCCTCGGTGTACGATCTCTACCTGACGCGCACGCTCAAGCACGCGACGCTCGTGCGCGCCAAGGTCGGCGGCGCGGCCGCCGGCATTCCGGTGTTCATCGATCAGGGGCTCGACGCCGCGGCCGGCGTGCGCCAGCCGCTCGACGATTTCGCCAAGGAGCACCGCGAGTATCGCGTGATGCCCGGCGCGTTCGAGCAGATCGCGCAGGCGATGGGCACGCCCAAGGGCCGGCCCGCGGCCTCGGCCTACCTGCACGCCTTCGTCGAGGAGATGAAGGCGTCGGGATTTGTAGCGGAGGCGCTCAAGCGCAGCGGGCAGGTCGCGAAGGTGGCGGCGGGGGAGAAGTAGGGGGGCGCACTTGTGGGCATTCGTTATTTGCCTTTTCGGGGACTGCCAAAGCCCCGGTAAAAAGTGCGCTGCTTCCTCGGTCTAACGAGGTCGGTCCATTTCAGATTGCGAGCTTTGGGTCGCAGTTTTCCTTCCGGCGTTAGGATGTCAACTTCCTCGAATTCATCGCGAAGTTTAATAACCGCGTCGCTCACAAGCGGCATCGTTAGTGGTGTGTCATTGCACCGCGCTCGAAATAATTCGGCGATAGTCACCGGCTCGCCTGCGCCATCGTCCCTAATCAGACCTGGCAATTGTTCTACGGCAGCATTGAGCGAGTCGGAACGTGCATTCGATCCGAAATCGAATTCAAGGGAATGCTGATCTGGGTCAATGTCGGGATCGTATCCTAAAGCATTAAACCCAGCTTTTCCGTAATGCACGAAGGTGTTCGACATATCCCAATGCAGGCGAGCCATCTCGTCGCGCGCTCGTTCGCGCGTCGAAAGGTGCAGCAGCCAGTACGATCGATGGTTGTCCGCGGAACGAATGAAAAATGGCGTGTAGAATCTTGCGCCCGTGTTATGAAGGATGTGCTGATACAAGTAATTTTGAATGAGATAACGTGCGCCGCGCTCTGATTTCAAGTCAACGAGTTGAGACGCAAATCTCTGATCGAGATCGATCGCAAGTCCCGCTTTGGTTGAAGCTGTCGCTTCGCGAAAATAGTCAATCAGGCTGTCGATTGAGAATGTAAGGAGTACTTCAGGGTGCCTTAATGCCTCGAAAATCTTTCGGATAGTTTCGAACGAAACGGCGCTCCATCCATATTGATCCAAGAAAAAAAGTGAACGATGGCTAGTGCCTTTGCGTTTGATGAAATCGATTATAGAGGAAGCCTCGTTTTCGAAAGAGTTCCATTTCAAATGTATAGATCGGTCTAAAGCATCTTTGAATTCAGAATCGTGCAGTTCGGCCATCAAAAAATCGATGTGCTCTTTCTGTTTATCTACAAAGAAAAAGTCCGCATTCACTTTGAATCCGTGTTGCCGCTGTAAGGCTAATGCGGCTTCGGCGGCTTGTACTGAGCGCAGCAAAATTAACGGAGACCCCGCTATTGTGCCCTCAGTGTGAGAGTAGCGACCGCCACCACAGAAGCCATCTACAATAGTCAGATTTAGCGATCGTTGTGCCGGATGGGGTGCGACTATTTCGATATATCGCCCGATGTAGCGATCAAATACCTGGTGTTTCGCCAGACTGTGCGAGCCAATCTCAGGAAGTGGTTCTCCAATTTTCCAGGAATAGTGTTTTTTCGGCATTGGCCTTAAATGTGATGTGCAGTCGGCAAGCCGTCCCACGTTTTCTGGTCAAGCGTTCGACCGTTGCTGCTCTTGGAGCGTCGGATTCCGTCCTCGCCATAACTTCCCCACTGCTTGAAGAAGAACGGGACGTCATTCGCGTCGCATTGCTGCTTGATTGATCGAGCCCACTCGGCCCGCATAGGCCGGGCTTTGGGCCCAGATTCTCCGCCAACTATGACCCAATTTATTCCGGCTAAATCAAAAGCTCCCAAGTCTTCGAGTAAGGGCTCTATCGACAAGAATCGGATCGGTGCTCGAATGCGCCTCAACGTCGCAATTCGGGGTATTCCGTGTTTACGATTTTCGACGGATGTTCCGAGCCATACTTGCGCTGGCACTGGTCTGGACGTGAAGTACTCGGCCATGCGCTCTGGTCGTTTGGTGAGAATTTGATATCGATGTTGAGGTGCCGCGTTGATGGTGTCGAGCACGGCATCGACGTAATCAAAAGGCACCTTGTCGTGAAATAAATCCGACATGCTATTCACGAAATAGACTGTCGACTTGCGACGTTTCAGCGGATCTCGCAATCGAGTTGGCTGGAGAGTGAGTTTGAAAGCGTTTTCATATCCTCTTGCGCCCATTGCCTTAAGGCGACGAGCAAGAGTTTCGGCGTAGCAATGCTTGCAACCGGGCGAAATCTTTGTGCATCCGGTCACGGGGTTCCACGTGTGCTCGGTCCATTCAATTTTAGAGCGTGTTGTCATATCAAGACACTCATAGATTGTTTCTCGCATGCTATTTTACGCTATGCAAGTTGATTGCTTATGATCGGTTCAGATCGCGATCCGGCGCCGCCATTCCACCGCAGATTTCGAGGCCGGACGCCTTAAGTTGACCAGAGGATAGGCCTTATCGCCTCTTCCTGTTCGCCTTGAACCCGCCGTGCTGGCCCGGCCGCCCCATCGTCGAGCGGCCGCCTTCGAGCGAGGGGCCGCGTTTCGCCGGCACGGACTCCACGCCCGGGCCCATCTCGTCGTGGTCCGGTTTGCGCGGCGCGTCTTTCCCATCTCGCGCCGGCTTGAACTCGTGCCAGGTGGCGATGCCCATTTCGTCGAGGTGGGGCTTGTGGGGGCGGGAGGTCGGATCGCTCTGACTCCCACCCCGGCCCGCGTTTCCGGCCGAGCCACCCCCCACCGGG